>DAOVZS010000289.1 GCA_030635005.1 Thiomargarita sp.
AATGACGACAGCGATGACCTTTATGGCTTTATTTATTAGTGCTGCGGGCATTTTACAAGTCTATTTGCAACGTGCTATTGATAATCCCCTGTCTTTCATGATCGTGCAAGAAAAAATTGCGGTGTTTTATTGGATGCGTGTGATTGCTGGATTAATATTTTTGATTGGCTTTATCGTTTATATTGTGAGTTTTTTCTTCAAATATGAAGAAAAAGATGATACGGGCACTGTGGACTAATAACAGATTAATACAAACTTATGACTCAAGATGTGACACAAACACCCGACGAAATAGCGGGTCAGTCTTTGGCGATTATTGCCGAATGTCTGTATCTCATGAATCTCTTAGTGATTCCAGGTATCGCTTTTGTGATATTGATATGGCTTTATTTTAAATATGAGCACCTTTCTCCATTAGCTGGTTGTCATTTGAGACAAGCTTTTTCTGCGAGTATTTGGGCAGGTTTAATATTGATATTAGTTAATGCTGTCATTCTCTTAGCAGGGGGATATCATTCGCCTTATATTTGGGTGATTGTGATATTATATTTTGCTATTTGTCATTCAATTTTAGTTATTTTAGGAATCTTTGCTTTAGTCAAAGCTTTAGCGGGTCAAAAGTTTCATTATCCATTGATTGGTCCAACAAGTTAATATTTTATGTTATGCAAAAAAATAGCTACAGTTATGAAGAGTTACTCCAATGTGGTCGCGGTGAGATGTTTGGTTCAGGAAATGCACAATTACCCATGCCGCCCATGTTGATGTTTGATCGTATTGTTAATATTAGTAATGAAGGGGGCAGCATGAATAAAGGTCATATTATTGCTGAACTTGATATTACACCCGAATTGTGGTTTTTTAAGTGTCATTTTCCAGGAGATCCTGTCATGCCGGGTTGTTTAGGTTTAGATGGGATGTGGCAATTGTTGGGTTTTTTCTTAGGATGGCAAGGAGGGCTGGGGCGCGGACGTGCTTTGGGCAGTGCTGAAGTTAAATATAGTGGTGAAGTGAGCCCAAAAAATAAGTTGGTGACTTACCATCTTGATATTAAAAGAATTATTAAGCGTAAATTAGTGATGGGGATTGCTAATGCTGTTATGAAGGTTGATGATCAAGAAATTTATTTTGTTAAAAATTTACGTGTAGGTTTATTTACGCTTACAGAAAAGAGGTAATTCAGTGAAACGTGTTGTTATCACAGGGCTGGGAATTGTATCTAGTATTGGTCATCATAAAACAGAAGTATTAGAATCACTACGCCAAGGACGTTCTGGCATTGAATTTTGTCAAAAATACGCTGATTTGGGGTTACGCACCCATCTTCAGGGGGCTATTCATCTTGATTTAACAGCATTAATTGAAAAAAGAGTCAAACGATTTATGGGGGATGCAGCAGCATTTACGTATTTAGCCATGCGTGATGCTATTAGTGATGCACAGTTATCAGATCAGGACGTTTCTCATCCTCGTACAGGTTTAATCACAGGTTCTGGTGGGGCTTCACCTGCCAATCAGGTATTAGCAAGCGATTTATTACGTCAAAAAGGCTTACGTAAAGTCGGTCCTTTTATGGTCACGCGTACCATGGGCAGTACGACCTCTGCGTGTTTAGCCACTCCTTTTAAAATAAAAGGCGTGAATTATTCTATGAGTTCTGCCTGTTCCACCAGTGCACATTGTATTGGTAATGCTTATGAACAAATTTTAATGGGTAAACAAGATATCGTGTTTGCAGGTGGGGGAGAAGAAGTCGATTGGAATATGACCGTGTTATTTGATGCTATGGGTGCCTTGTCTTCTAAGCATAATGATACGCCCACAACGGCTTCACGTCCTTATGATGTCACTCGTGATGGCTTTGTTATTTCAGGCGGTGGGGGAATTTTGGTTTTAGAAGAATTAACACATGCCCA
>DAOVZS010000048.1 GCA_030635005.1 Thiomargarita sp.
ATGCTTTAGTATTTAATAATCTTCATTGTAGGCAAGAATCCAGCTTATATTAAAATTGCATCACGTTACGTAGGGCGTTGCCCCAGGCTGATATATGTCGCCCTTTCAGGGCTTGTATAAAGTACTGGTAGTGGATCATCGCCCCTGGAGCTCAAAAATGGAAAGATGCTTTTTAGAAACAGAGTGCGTAACATCATTTACAATAAAGAATATTTTTGTTTTATTGAACTTAAAAAAGTGCAAAAAAGAAAAAATCGTGCTAAAAATACAGCGAGAACACAACTGTTATCTACCATTGAAAATTTTTTAACCAAAGTTGAATTTAAAGATATGATTTTAGAAGCATATGTTTGTGTGGGTTCAACATCTAATCCTGCTATGTCTGCTTCTTCTCAAAGTGCAAAACTAGAATTTGAAAATGTCAATACAAAATTATATCATGATTGCGAAAAAAACTTTGATGAGTGAAATACTTAATTTTTCCTTCTACGACGCTCTGCATCGACTGTATCAGCACCGATAATAAACCATCTTGTCCAGCACAGATAAATTATTTCTATTATTATAACTTAACACCGCATAAAAAACAATCTAATTTTTCTACTCTAAAATAAAAAAATAATAAAAAAGAATATAATCAATGAGATAACAAAATAAGTGTTGCACTTTTTTAGAGAAAGGCTTGTGTTTTGATAGGCTGATCACATAAAATATATCTTAATTATGAGTAAAAATAATGAAAAGTCTTCATATAATAACGTGATAACCAAGGAGCTTTAATGCAAATTACAGGCATGTTGTGGGGTTCTAAACTTCTCAACTACGTAGGGTTTCCAACTTCTGAAGTACTTGGTTCTGAAGTCAAAACAGACCAAATAAAAGACCTGATTGATCGCTGGGGAGATATTTTTATTAAACCTATTTTTAAAGGCGGGGTCGGCAAAAAAGGTAAGGCAGGATTAATTGGTAAAGCCAGTGATATCGCAACTGCTATGAAGGAAAAAGAACGTCTTTATTTTGTAGAGCATCGTCATGGTAATGCCTATGCTAAATCAGAAGGCGTGACTTTTGAAAGTGCCATTCCTGCAAAATATGAGATTTATGTCTCTATCAGTGATAGCACGCGTTATAGAGCACCGACTTTAACCATTACACATCATGGGGGAATGGATATTGAAGAATTATCCTCAGATCAAATCGCAACCATTCCTTTTGATGCTTTGACGGGTTTTAAAGGATTTGTAGTCACAAATGCCCTTCATAAAATCAACGCACCTAATGAAATTATTAGCCCATTAGTGCAAAACCTACCAAAATTGTGGGATTTATTTCATAATTATGGCATGGCTACCTTAGAATTAAATCCTATTCGCATGATGCCGAATAAACGAGGGCGTTTGGTCCCCGTTGCTTGTGATTTTAAATGTATGTTTGACACCGATGATCCCAATTGGAAACGTTTAGATTTTTTACCTGATGATTTAGATACATCCAGTTATTCTGATTTTGAATTAGAAGTTAATCAATTAAGAACCTATCAAGGACAATCAGATGTCTTTGTGATTAACGAATTAGGCAGCATCACCGCGATGACCTTTGGTGGTGGCGCGAATGCATTAGTCACCGAATTATTAGGCGATAAAGGCAGTATTTCGTCAGATTTTGGTGGAAATCCCCCTTATCAAAAAATGTTTGATATCAGTCGCATCGTCTATAAACACTGGTTAGAACAAACCAATGTGCTCTTTATTATCGGCGGTAAAGCCAATAATACCGATATTTATGAAACATTCCGCGGCATCGCCAATGCCTTACGTGACTATTTCAACACACATGGACCTGTGCCATTGTATGTGGTGATTGGACGAGGCGGCCCTAACTTGATACGGGGAATGGCGTATTTAAAAGAGACTTTAGATACTTTAGGCATTCCATATCGCATGTTTGGATTCGATTCTGCCATGAGTGGTGTGGTTAATTATGCAATGGATATTGATAATTGGATGTCTGAGGGCGGAAAAGAAGTCATTGCTAAACAGATGGGGATTGCAAAATAATTTATGAGTGATAATAAACCATACCCAAACGGGATCGATGCTTTTCCACATTTTTATGTGGGCATTAATTCCTTAGCTGAATTAGCAACCTCTGAAGACAAAGTATGCGTCTTAAATATTCTGGGTAACGAAAGCCGTACAGTGACGCCCGTTAGCCATGTTTATTCTGGAGGCAATATTGTATGCGGAACAATGCCGGGACGGGCGGGTTCTGTTTTAAAGACCAAAATCGGTGATATTCCCGTTTATAATAGTATTGCAGAAGCCTTAGAAGCAGGACATCAATTTAATGTCGCAGTCGTCTATGTTCCCCCTACAGGGGTTAAAGATTCTGTGATAGAAGCGGTGCGTATCAACCCTAATATTACTAAAGTGGTCATTTTAACTGAAAAAGTGCCCTTAGGTGATACGCGTATTATCAGACAATATTGTCAACGCCATCAAGTTGATTTATTTGGTGCAAATTGCTTAGGCATCGCCGATGCCCACCATCATATCCGTATTGGTGGTGCATTAGGGGGCAATGCACCTGAAGAATCCTTAGTACCCGGATCTGTCGCCATCTTTTCAAATTCAGGTAACTTTACCACGACGATGGCCACCTATATCCTCACCGCGGGTTGGGGAAGCACCGTCTCTTATTCGTCAGGTAAAGATGTTTATATCCAGTTTGCAGCTGCAGAATTTACCCATGCCTTTCACAACGATGATCGCAGTCAAGCCGCTATCATGTATGTTGAGCCCGGTGGGTATTATGAAGAAGATATCGAATTCAAGAAACCTGTCGTCGCCTGTGTGGTCGGACGTTGGAAAGCAAAACTAACCCGAGCCTGTGGACATGCGGGTGCGATTGCTGGAGCGGGGGATAATGCCTTCGAAAAAGAACGCTGGTTTATGAAAAAATTTGGGGTTGATGCTATTTATACTCCAGAAAATCCAGTCTGTTCTGCCAAAGGTGCGGTAGTGATTAATATTGCCCATTTGCCCGAAGCCTTAACAGCGGTGATGAAAGCCAACGGTGTTGATCCTGATTTTGCCCCACGGGGTGATCTCTCTCTCAAACCGTGGTTGGCGAATAATCAAGATATTGAATTACCCAAACATCTTGATCTCTCTGTGGTAGAAGCCATAGCACCGTATAATGAACAATTGGCACTGTTAGGCAAACAATTAGGCTTAACCTTCCCGCGTCAAACGATGAAGGACAGCTCAGGGGCATCCATGATGGATCCCAAAACACAGGTCAGTAGACTACATAACACCAGTGTTTTAGATGCCGCCTTGTATACATATGAAGACAATTTAGTGATGTCTTTAGTGCAAAAATATCCTGATGATAATGGACGCGCAATGGCAAATGTCGTCTTAAATGCCTTTGTGAATCAGCATAATAGTCCCACCTTAATCGCTGCCGAAGCCAGTCGGGCTGCGGGAAATAGTCCTAACACTGTGTTATCTTCAGCAGTCGCGATTATAGGTCCGAATACTGCAGAAACAGCACGTCACGCTGTAGAAACCCTGTTAAATATTTTCAATGGATCGGCACTGCTGAATCCCTCTGAAACTAATTTTGACTTAAGTCCCTTAATCAGTACTGCTGTCGCAGATGAAGAAATCAAAGCCCGTTTAATCTCAGGTAAGGCTGATGATTCAGGTTTATTAGAAGCGTTGAAACAACGTAACGTACATTCTGTCTTTATCAACTTTATTGAAGCCTTAGCACAACAAGGTAATGGGACAATCAGCACCGATCTCATTATTGCTGCTATTTCATGTCATTTAGGTTGGACAGGATTACTGCATAAACGCTTATCAACTACCAGCGTCATCAATATTCCATGGCATCTCCGTATCTTTAGTACGATTATTGGCGCATCAGTCGCCTCTGCCCAACAAGAAGCGGATACTTTTTGTGGCATCAGTAATCGTGAATTGATGAAAAGTTGGAGCTTTACAGAAACGGCTTATTTAGCGCTTTTAGGGACACGCCCTGATGAAGAAGCCTTATTTGCCTTCTCAGTCTTATTAGGATTGATTGTCAGTAATGGTCCCGGTACGATTTCTGCCCAAGGGGCTAAAGGCGGTGTGAGTGCTGATGGTCCTGAAGTCCCCGGACGTGTACAAATTAATAAAGCATATATTGGCTTTTTAACCCATACAGGCTATGCCCATGGCGGAAATGGCTATGAAGCCATAGAATTCCTCATCCAACGCTTTAAAATGAGTGGATTAGTAGAACCTGGTGTCGATACGCATGGCTTAAATCTAGCTGCTATGGCAAAAGACTATGCACTTGCCTATAAAGCCTATAAGACGAAAGCCAAAGCAGAAGGCAATCTCTCTTATGCTAAGATTCCGTGTGTCAACCATCCCATCTTTAAAGATAAAGATGTCAATTATGATCCACGTGAAGTATTTGTAAGTGATTTATTCAAAAAACGGGGCGCATACAACGTTTTTCTTGAATTTTATCATGAACTGGTTCAAGCCCTCTTTAAAACTGGTGTGAGTAAAAATGTCTATTGTGTCAATGTAGATGCGGTGATCGCAGTGATTTTATTGAAAATCTTGTGGACGCCCTTTGCCAAAAATGAAATCAGTGATACTGCCTTAGAAAGTGCCGCTTTCACGACCTTCTTATTTGGACGTACGATTGGTACTGCGGCAGAAGTTGAAGATCATATCAATCGGGGACGTAATATGGATACCCGAACCGCAGCCAGTAAATGTAAATTTGTGAATTAATCAAGCCTTCCTTTAGAACTGTGAACCTTCACAGTTCTAATTTTTGCTCCCTTCAACATAAAAGATAATTTATAGATGTCAAAAATTCTTTGGACCAAAACTGATGAAGCGCCCGCAATGGCCACCTATTCATTTCTTCCTATTGTTCAAGCCTTTACCAAAACAGCAGGCATTAACGTTGAAACCCGCGATATTTCTTTAGCAGGTCGCATCATTGCCTTATTTCCAGACAGATTAGAAGCAGCCCAAAGAATTGATAATGAGCTCAAAAAATTAGGCGTCTTAGCCCAAACGCCAGAAGCCAATATTATCAAATTACCCAATATTTCAGCTTCTATTCCCCAACTTAAGGCTGCTATTCAGGAATTACAGGAAAAAGGATACAACATTCCTAATTTTCCAGAAAATCCACAATCTGATGACGAAAAAGCCATTAAAGAACAGTATAGTGCGGTCTTAGGATCTGCCGTTAATCCTGTGCTTAGAGAAGGTAATTCTGATAGACGTGCGCCGGGTGCGGTGAAAAATTATGCCAAAAAGTTCCCCCATTCTATGGAACCTTGGCTGTCTACTTCTAAATCTCATGTTGCAACCATGTCTTCAGGTGATTTTAGAAGTAATGAACGTTCAACGACAATGGATGCGGACACCGATGCCACGATTACGTTTAAAGGTAAAGATGGCAGCGAAACGGTGTTAAAAGCGGGTATTCCTTTAGAAAAAGGGGAAATTGTTGATGTGACGTTTATGAGCAAAAAAGCATTAATCAACTTTTTTGCTGAACAAATTGAAGATGCAAAAGACAAAGGCATTTTGTTCTCATTACACATGAAAGCCACGATGATGAAAGTGTCTGATCCTGTGATTTTTGGACATGCAGTTAAAGTATTTTTTGCAGAAGCCATCAAAAAACATGCTGCCACATTGCAACAACTCAATGTGAATTTTAACAATGGATTAGGCGATTTATATAATAAAATCAGTACTTTGCCTAAAAACAAACAAGCAGAAATTGAGGCTGATATTCAAAAGGTCTATGCTTCAAGTCCAGACGTTGCCATGGTTAATTCTCAAAAAGGCATTACCAATTTACACGTTCCCAGTGACATCATTATTGATGCTTCTATGCCTGCTGCGATCAGAGCGGGGGGTAAAATGTGGAATAAAGCAGGGGATACACAAGATACTAAATTTACGATTCCAGACAGTACGTATGCCCCTTTGTATGATGAAACCATTAAGAATTGTATTGTTCACGGTGCTTTGAATCCTACCACCATGGGAACTGTGCCCAATGTCGGACTTATGGCAAAAAAAGCAGAAGAATATGGCTCACATCCCACTACTTTTAACATGCCATCTGATGGCACTATCACGGTGAGTGATGCACAAGGGAAAACGATTCACGAACAAGCAGTAGAAGAAGGTGATATTTGGCGTTTAGTACGGGTTAAAGATGCGCCTATTCAAGATTGGGTGAAATTAGCGGTGAATAGAGCCCGTGCCACAGGTTGGAAAACGATTATTTGGTTAGATAAGGATCGTCAACATCATATTGAACTGAAAAAGAAAGTAGATCTGTATTTAAAAGATCATGATACCAGTGGATTAGATATTGACATTATGTCTGTCAGAGACGCAGCGCGCGTGTCTGTTGAGAGAATCAGAGCAGGCAGAAATACGATATCAGTCACAGGTAACGTCTTAAGAGATTACAATACTGATTTATATCCTATTTTAGAAGTGGGCACGTCTGCAAAAATGCTGTCTATCGTACCTTTAATGGCAGGCGGTGGATTATTTGAAACGGGTGCTGGGGGCTCAGCACCCAAACACGTGCAACAATTGGTAGAAGAAAACTATTTAAGATGGGATTCATTAGGCGAATTTTTAGCTTTAGTGCCTTCTTTAGAACAGATTGCAATAGTGGATAAAAACAGTCAAGCGACTATTTTAGCTAAAGCGCTGGATACGGCGACTGGAAAACTCCTAGAAAATAACCAATCTCCTCAACGGAAATTAGGCACGATTGATAATCGCGGCAGTCATTTTTATATTGCGTTATATTGGGCAGAAGCATTGGCGCAACAAACCGAAGATACTGCTTTAGCGTCTAAATTCTCAGCCATCTTTAAAAATCTGTCTGAAAATACCGACACCATCAGTAAAGAATTACTCGCTGTACAAGGAAAACCCATTGATTTGGGCGGCTATTATAAACCAGATGTAGACAAAGTATCCGCTATCATGAGAGCCAGTAGTACTTTTAATGGCATTATTGATAAGATATAATTAGATCGGTTTCTTTTGAGGCACAGGCTATTGCCTGTGCCTGACGCTATTATTTTTTCAAGCCTTCGTTCAAATGAGGAGTAATGGTTTGCAATATTCCTTTATGTATTTTTGGATTACCGGCAATAATATTGCCTGTTTTGAGATATCGTTCTCCTCCACCAAAATCACTGACATATCCCCCTGCTTCTTGAATTAATAAAGCACCCGCTGCAATATCCCATTCATGTAAGCCAATTTCCCAAAACCCATCTAAACGCCCCGATGCCACATAGGCTAAATCCAAAGCCGCCGAACCCGCACGCCGTATATCAGATACCAAAGGATGCAAAGCTTTAAACGTATTTAAATAAGTATCTAAGTCTTCTGGAAATTTAAACGGAAAACCAGTCCCTAATAAACTACTGTCTAAAGACATGAGATTTGATACTCGAATACGTCGATCATTTAAATAAGATCCTTTACCTTGTGAAGCCGTATACAATTCATCACGTATAGGGTCATAAATCACCGCCAAATCTAATATATTATTATGTTTTAAAGCAATAGACACACAAAATTGTGGATTGCCATGTAAAAAATTGGTAGTCCCATCCAAAGGATCAATAACCCATTGATACTCAGCATCGCCGTTTTGTACACCGCTTTCCTCAGCAAGAAATCCATGTTTAGGATACGCTCTATGTAAAACATCTATGATCGTGGCTTCTGCCTGTCTATCCACTTCGGTGACAAAATCATTTTTTGATTTGCTTTCTATCACTAAATCTTGACGTTTTTCAATGGCACGTGTAATGATTGAACCAGCACGACGGGCAGCACGTACCGCTATATTTAACATTGGGAGCATAATTATTAAGTATTCTTTTAGTTTTCAATCTTTAAAACACGATCGTTCATAACACAATAATCCATTTTAACATCATTATCATGAATATCTGCTATTTTAGTCACAGGTTCAAACAATGAACAGCCAATTTTGATCACATCTTTGCGACATTTTAGTAAAAATCTATCATAAAATCCTTTACCATAGCCCACTCTAAAACCCTGTTTATCAAAACAGAGTAACGGTATTAAAACCATATCAATCGTCTTATCAGGACATTTGATGGCGTGAATAGGTTCTGGTATCCCCCATTTATTTTTGACTATTATTGTATCTTGACTTAATATATAATTAACCATGTTATAAGTGTGTAAATTACTTTTAGAGACAATCGGCGTGATATGGGGATGTTTGTGCCAAATATGATGAATCAATACCCAAGTATTTATTTCATTAAATTTCAAAATAGGCAAAAATAGATGTATTTTAGATATATGCTCTAAATCAAAAAATCTGAAAAATTGTTGACTGATCGCCTCACTTTTTTCGGATACATCCTGTAATGCCTGTCTTTTTGACATAAAATAGCGTCTTAATTCTTTTTTATATGTTTTATCTATCATTTTTGTACTTGAAAATTTTTTTAATTGGAGATTAGCACATGAAAAATGCACTTTATCAAGCTGAAATAGAAAAAATGTGTCGCTTATATCAAAATATTTTAAATGAAGCACAGGATAGATTAAACGCTTCTAAAACATTTTCTAATATGGAAAAACAAGGGATTATTCATTCCTTGCAAATTCTCATTGAAAATTCTATTGGTAAGGCAAAACATGTTTTAAAATTTAAAGCACAAGAAATACCTGTTTCACCTTATGATGTGTTTCAAGTATTAGAAGAAATTGGAATAATCAACTCTGAAGACCAAAAAAAATGGAAGAAACTTATTGATTTTAGAAATGCTGCGGTGTATGAATATATGAACGTGTCAGAAGAGATTGTATTTCATTTGATACGTGAACATAAATATACATTTATATTAGATTTTTTAAGAAAACCTTTTGAAGATTTTTAAATTCTTGAATATCATCACACAGGATAACCTTATGAATGAAAAATTACTGGATATTTTAGTCTGCCCAATCACCAAAGGGCCTCTTATTTATGATAAAGCAAAACAAGAGTTACTCAGCACAAGTGCACGTTTGGCGTATCCTATTTGTGAGGGTATTCCAATGATGTTATCTGATAATGCCCGTTCCTTAAGCTTAGAAGAAATGGAACAATTAAAAAAGACGCCAAAAACAGTATAATGATTAAAATATTATTTGTATGTATGGGTAACATTTGTCGTTCTCCCACAGCGGAAGGGGTTTTTAGAGATTTAGTAAAAAAAGAAAATTTAAGCGAACATTTTCTCATTGACTCAGCAGGAACGCATGCCTATCATGTCGGTAGCCCCCCCGCTGAACGAAGTCAAGACACAGCACACACACATGGTATTGATTTAAGTGGCTTACGTGCCCGCCAAGTCACCATGGAAAATTTCCGAGAATTTGATTATATCATCGCCATGGATGAGGAGAATTATCGACAATTATATTCAGGTTCTCCCCGTAAACATGTTGAAAAAATACATTTATTTCTAGATTTTGCACCCGAACAGAACGAAAAAAGTGTCCCTGATCCTTATTATGGAACAGACAATGGCTTTGAGCATGTGTTCGATTTAATTAAGGCAGCAAGCCGTGGACTGCTCGCTGAATGTCGAAAAAGCCTTTAGTTACGTGCGCGATACGTAATACGACCTTTAGTCACATCATAAGGGGTTAATTGTACGGTGACTTTATCACCCGTTAATATTCGGATGTAATGTTTACGCATACGCCCCGAAATATGTGCCATCACCACATGACCGTTTTCTAATTGCACACGAAACATCGTGTTAGGCAAGGTTTCGACCACTTTTCCTTGCATTTCAACATTTTCTTCTTTTGGCATATATTTCTCTTTGAGGTTAAATTGGCTTTATTATGCACTTTTTTTTTAAAAGTGCAAGTGACAACTGATAACTATGAAAATTAAATCTTCCCAATTAAGTGCACATCTTAAACGACAAGGGATAGCCCCTTTATATTTATTAACAGGTGATGAACCCTTACAAATGATGGAAAGTGCGGATATTTTACGCGACTTTGCACGTCGTAAGGGATATACCAATCGGGTTGTTTTAACCGTGGAAACGGGATTTAGTTGGGATAGTTTGGGACAATATGCGGATAATTTCTCTTTATTTGCGGGTAAATGTTTTTTGGATATTCGATTAGGCAACAAATCACCCGCTAAAGATGGGATTAAAGCCTTGTTATCTTATTGTGACAATCCATCCGAAAATACTACCGTGTTACTCACCACTCAGAAACTTGATGGTGCGAAACAAAAAACAAAATGGTTTAAAGCCTTAGAACAAGCAGGCCTTATCATCCAAGTATTTCCGTTGAATATCTCAGAATTACCCGCTTGGATCGGGAAACGTATGCATCAACAGGGCTTAGAAACCACGCCAGATGTTATTAATATCATTGCTGAACGTTCTGAAGGACATTTACTCGCCTGTTCGCAGGAAATTGAAAAACTGCATTTATTATATGGATCTGGTCGCGTGACTGCCGAACAAGTCCTTGATTCTGTTTCCAATAGTGCCCGTTATGACTTATTTAATTGGGTAGACACGGTATTACTAGGGGATGTACGACGTAGTGTACGTCAATTAAAGAGCATGCGCAGCGAGGGTATAGAAGCTATTTTAATATTATGGGCTTTAAATCGTGAAATACGAAATTTGTGTCATATTACCTATGCTTTAGAACACAGACAAACACGTGCTCAAGTCTTTAAAACCTATCGCATATGGTCAACACGTCAAAATATGGTCTCCAGTGCACTTCAAAGATATCCATATTCTAAAGTATGGCAACGGTTTTTGGGAAAAACAGTAGAGATTGATCGGATGGTTAAAGGGGTTGGAATCGGTAATGCATGGGATGAGTTACAACTATTGAGTGTGCGTGTTGCAGGCAAGCGCTTATTATGAAGGTTTTTTCTATTTATTAAAACGTTTGCTTGAATAACACAAAACTCTTATGATATGCTAACTTAAGCAAGTTGACAACTGATAACAGATATGAATAACCTTCAAAAAGACACTGAATTACAAAAGATACAACGAGAATTAAAACGTTCTAAAGAAAAATGTAGACAACTCTATGATTTTGCACCGGTAGGTTATTTTACCTTCGATTGCAAAGGCACGATTTTAGAGGTAAGTTTAACAGGGGCGCTTCAACTTGACATAGAAAAAAGTAAACTTCTACAAAAATCTTTCAATGATTATTTGTTAGGAGAATCACATGTCATATTTTTTGAACATCTTGAAAAGGTATTGCAAGAATCAAAACATCACACCTGTGAATTAAAAATTAAGCATTCAGAAGAAGAAGATGATTTTTTTTATGCCAAAATGGAAAGCGTCTCCATGACTGATGAAGAGGGGGAAATCACACAATGTCGTTCTGCCATCATGGATATCACCGCACAAAAGAAAACAGAACAACAATTAAAAGCAGCAAATCATACAAAAAGTGAATTTTTGGCCATTATGAGCCATGAATTACGAACGCCTCTCAATGCTGTTTTAGGATTATCTGAACTATTGCAACAAGGCATTTATGGCGATTTAGAAAAAAAACAAATTCAACCCATCCGTATGATTTATGATAGTGGTCAACATTTGCTCTCCCTGATTAATGACATGCTAGAACTGTCAAAAATGGACTTGGATAAGATTCATATTGATTTCATGTCCATTTCTGTTATAAAAGTAGGCGAAAGCAGTTTACGTTTTCTAAAGGAAAGTGCCAAACAAAAAAATATTATTATCTCTTTTTCATTTGAAGACAGTATCCCTAATATTATGGCGGATCGCCGCCGTTTAAAACAAATGTTGGTGAATTTATTAGATAATGGTATCAAATTTACACCAGATGGGGGGAAAATTGGCTTAGATATTATTGTCAGAAAAGAAGAAATTGATTTTATTGTATGGGATACTGGTATTGGTATTGCAGAAAGCGATATGCAACGCTTATTTCAACCGTTTACACAGCTGGATAGTGGTTTAAATAGAAAATATGGTGGCACAGGTTTGGGGTTATATCTGGTTTATCGTTTAGCAAAATTACATGGGGGACACATTTCAGTCATTAGCGAATTGAATAAAGGCAGTCGTTTTACGCTCAGTTTACCTTGGAATCTCCAAGAGGAAATACGATGACTACGCCTCGTATTGGCTTATTTGTCACCTGTTTAGTAGATATTTTTCGTCCCAATGTTGCTTTTTCGGCACTTAAATTACTTGAGCAAAACGGTTATCATGTCGAAATACCCTCTGAACAAACCTGTTGTGGACAAGTGGCTTATAATAGCGGTGATGTTATCAATACGCGTGTGATTGCCAAACAAGTGATTGATTTGTTTCAAGATTTTGATTATATCGTGGTGCCTTCTGGTTCTTGTACTGCGATGTTTAAACAACATTATCCAGAATTATTCTTAGATGATCCAGATTGGCATGCTAAAGCGCTGTCTTTTTCAAAACGATGTTATGAATTACTGAGTTTTTTAACAGATATTTGTGACATGACACAGCTAGAATCCCGTTTTGAACATACGGTGACCTACCATGATTCATGTGCAGGTTTGCGACAATTAGGTATTTACGCCCAACCGCGACAATTATTAGAATCTGTCAAAGGATTGACGCTCACAGAAATGACAGATTCTAATGTGTGTTGTGGTTTTGGTGGCATATTTAGCATCAAATATCCTGAAATTTCCACCCATATCGTCTCTGACAAAATAAAAAACATCCAAGCAACGCAAGCTGACGTCGTTTTGGGGGGAGATATGGGCTGTTTATTGAATATTTCAGGACGTTTAAAACATCTTAATATCCCTATAAAAGTATATCATATCGCCGAAGTATTAGCTGAAATGAGTCATGTGCCTGCTATTGGAGATCAAAAAACCAGCTAGATAACAGGTGTAGTTATGTATTAAACTACAAGGATTATATTTAAGAATGGATAAGTGACTAAAGAACCCTAGGGCGTTGCCCCAGGCTAATATGTTTCGCCCTTTTAGGGCTTGTATAAAGTTATGCATGCACCTTTATTCTAAATAATCTCTAATTCTGATTCAGACGGGTTGTAATGGCTTTCCTGAGATTTAGGAGTGTAAACTACAAGGATTATATTTAAGAATGGATAAGCAAATAACCTTTTGGTTGTGCCTTATCCTTTCTTAAAAGTAATCCGTGTAGTTATATTCCCCAATAGTCGGATGAAGATTATTAAGTATATTTTTCAATTTATTGTGACTAAGGAACTTTAGGGCTCTCCTGAGATTTAGGAGAGGGGAAACATGACTGAAAATAACCAAATTGTATTAAACTTGCACCCAATGACTTCTGTCATGGTTGGTGATAACACTGTCTCGCGTATCATTTACAAGC
>DAOVZS010000184.1 GCA_030635005.1 Thiomargarita sp.
AAAAATCAAACAAGAAGTGATAGAACGTAGACGGATAGAAACAGCTTTAAGGCAAGCAGAAGATACTTTAAAAGAATATAACCGTACTTTAGAAATTCAAGTCAACAAGCGTACTGATGAATTGGCACAACAAAATACTTGGTTACAACAAGAAATTTATGATCGTCAACAAGCTGAAAAAGCATTATGTCATAGTCAAGAAAGAATTCGCCAATTTTTTGAATTGCCCCTGATTGGAATGGCTATCGTGTCGCCCTTAAACGGGTGGATTCAAGTGAATGACAAGTTATGTGAGATGTTAGGTTATTTACGAGAAGAATTCTACCATAAAAATTGGCATGAATTAACGCATCCTGATGACCTGTCCGATAATCTGCATCAGTTTCAACGCTTATTGGATAAAAAAATTGATGGCTATACTTTGGATAAACGCTTTATTCGCAAAAATAACACCGTTCTTGAAACATGTATTTCAGTGCGTTCTGTGCCTGATAGTCAAGGAGATGTAGATTATCTTGTTGTATTAATACAAGATATTACTGTGCGTAAACAATATAACCAAAGATTAGAACAACAAGTTCGTGAAAGAACGCATGATTGGAAACAGGCGAATGAAAGAGTCACCACCGTTTTAAACAGTTTAAGTTCTGCGGTTTATGTGTCTGATATTCAGACTTACAAGGTATTATTTATCAACAAATACGGTAAAAATACATTTCAGAACAAAATGGCAGTGGGTAAAATATGTTGGCAGGCTATTTACAGTGGGCAAAAACACCCCTGTAATTTTTGTACAAATACTCAATTAACCGATCTCAATGGTAAACCAAGTGATATTCAAACTTGGGAACATCATGATGAAATACTGAATAAATGGTATTTTGTTCAAGATCGTGCCATAACGTGGGTTGATGGGCGTTTGGTACGCTTATCGGTGTCAACTGATATTACACCGCGTAAACGTGCCTTAGAAAAATTACGGGAAAGAGAAAGACATCTTCAAGCTATTTTTGACAATGCCGCTGCGGGTATTATGCTTATTAAGGCCAATGGCCATTTTTCTCGTTGTAATACCAAATGGTTAGAACTGACGGGTTATAAGTGTGAGGAAATAAAAGTGCTCACTTATCTTGATGTCACATATTCAGATGATATTGCGATCAGTCGCACTCATTTTGAACAATTGAGAAAAAATGATATTGAGAGTTACCATATTGAAAAACGGTTTATCAGAAAAACGGGCGATATTTTTTGGGCAGATGTGTCTGCAACCGTGATTTGTGATCATGAGGGGAAATGCGAAGATATTATCGGTGTGATTGTTGATATTACAGAACGTAAACAAGCCGAAGAAAAATTGCAGTCCGCTAAAGAAGAGGCAGAATCAGCTAATCGTGCTAAAAGTGCCTTTTTGGCAAATATGAGTCATGAATTACGCACACCTTTAAATGCTATTTTGGGGTACACGCAGATTTTTAATCGTGATGATTCTTGCCCTAAATATATGGAAGGTATTAATATTATTGATCGCAGTGGTAGGCATTTATTGCGTCTCATTAACGAGATTTTAGAATTATCAAAAATTGAAGCGGGCAAATTGGAACTGGAAGAAACAGATTTTAATTTTGCTCAATTTCTGAAAGGTATGGCTGATATGTTTACTTTACGAGCCAAACAAAAAGGAATTAGTTTCAAATATCAATTACAATCAGAAGTACCTGTGGTTATTTGCGCTGATGAAAAAAGATTATGGCAAATTCTCATTAATTTACTTGGAAATGCGATCAAGTTTACTAAAAAAGGAAGTGTTACCCTTACTGTAAAAAAAATGCAACATGATCAAATTTTCTTTCAGGTCATAGATACGGGCATGGGTATTGCTTCTCAGGATGTCGAAAAAATATTCTCACCTTTTCAACAAGTCGGTGATCCCAATTATCGGGCTGAAGGGACAGGTTTAGGCTTATCGATTACTAAAAAAATAGTCACCTTAATGGGCGGTGAATTAAAAGTAGACAGTGTATTGGGACAAGGAAGTACATTTTATACCAGCTTACTTTTACCTGAAGTGCTTAGAATAGCACAAAATCATCCCCCTGCTAAGATTGTTATTGGATATAAAGCAAGCAAAAATTTTAAGATTTTGGTGGTTGATGATAAATTTGAAAATCGTGTCGTGTTAGTGGATATTTTAACCCCCTTAGGTTTTCAGGTGCTAGAAGCAGACAGTGGTGTCGCAGCTTTAGATAAAATTCCTCTTTTTCAACCCGATGTCATTATATTAGATCTGATGATGCCCGGAATGGATGGGTTTAAATGTGTCCGTAAATTGAGACGTCACTTTTCAAAAACTGTGGTGATTGCTGCTTCAGCCAGTGTTTTTAATCATCATCGTCAAGAAAGTTTACAGGCGGGATGTAATGATTTTATTCCAAAACCAATTTCTATTGATGAATTATTAAAATGCTTGCATCAACATTTGGAACTTGAATGGATTTATAAACCCTCTGACACTGTTTTTAATAATAGTGATACAGATTTTTCAAAAATGCCCTTACCCGCCTCTTGTGCTGCTATTCTGGATGATTTATGTCTGAGAGGAGATTTTAAAGGTATTTCTAAACAAGTGACTGTGATAAAGAAAATAGATAATCAATTAATCCCTTTCGCCAATAGAATTGAACAATTAGCTAAGAATTTTGAAGATGATTTAATTCGTGAACTGGTCAAACCTTATATGGAGCACTAAAATATGAATGATAACATAGAAGAAACTCTGTTAATTGTAGATGATATTCCTGCGAATGTGAGTATGTTACTAGACTTTTTAAGTCATGCAGGTTTTAAAGTCTTGGTTGCCAAGGATGGTACAGCAGCGATTCAAAAAGCGGAATATGCACTTCCTGATCTGATTTTATTAGATGTGATGATGCCTGGTATGGATGGGTTTGAAGTTTGTGACATTTTAAAATCAAAAGAAAAAACTAAAGATATTCCAATCATTTTTATGACAGCATTGTCTGAAACAGTTGATAAAGTAAAGGGATTTTCCTTAGGTGCTGTTGATTATATTACCAAACCCATTCAACATGAAGAAGCCTTAGCACGTGTCACCGCACATCTAAAACTTCGTAAATTACAGAAACAATTAGAAGAAGAAGTCATTTTTCGCAAAGAATATGCGGATGAAGTCGAACAACGAAATATGGAATTAAATGCTTTTGCCCGTACTGTTGCTCATGATTTAAAAAATCCCTTAAATGGTGTGATAGGTTTGAGTGATTTATTATTGGCAGAATGTCCTAAAGAACAAAAGTGGTATGAGGAAACGGGTTACAAATATTTACAAATGATCAGTGATTCAGGACGAAAAATGGTTGAGATTATTGATGCCTTATTATTACTTGCCCGTTCTTCGCAACAGAATGATATTCCAATATCACCAATAGATATGTCAGTTCTTGTTAATCAGATTGTTAACAAACGTTTAGTGGATATGCGTGATGAATTTAAAGCGGATATTCAATTTCCTGATACCTGGCCTGTTGCTTTAGGGTACATGCCTTGGATTGAAGAGGTTTGGGTTAATTATTTAACGAATGCTTTAAAATATGGGGGGCAACCGCCTCAATTAGAATTGGGGGCTAATATACAAGCAGATGGCATGATACGTTTTTGGGTACGTGATAATGGTCCCGGTTTAACAGAAGAGGCTCAAAGTCAATTATTTACACCCTTTACACGTTTACATAGAGAACGTGCTGATGGGCATGGGCTTGGTTTGTCTATTGTGCAACAAGTTATTGAAAAGCTAGGTGGAAAAGCGGGAGTAGACAGTATTGTGGGGCAAGGCAGTTTATTTTATTTTACCTTACCTGCCAAACTATGACGCTTGCTGATCGTATTATTGTTATTCTTGCAGTCAGTTTAGTAGTCTGGCTCTATATACATTATTGGGGGGGGGGAAGAACGGCTGATTATGCGTTAATTTTAGTCGCTCAGAAAGCCCCTAAACAAGTCAACTTACAGATACCTCAATTGATATCGATTCAAGGACGTTTAGGGGAGAGTGTGATTGAAGTTTCAGAGGAAGGCATACGTTTTATCACCGCTCCTTGTCGTAATCAATACTGTATTCACGCAGGTTGGTTGACAAAAGGGGGGGATTTTATGGCGTGTATCCCCAATCAAGTGAGTATCGCATTACACCGAACTGTTGAATTTGATGGCATCGCTTATTAGGAATTTATGTTACGCACATCAAGCCTAGGGCGTTGCCCCAGGCTAATATATCTCGCCCTTTCAGGGCTTGTATTTATTCCCCTGAAAGGGGATAACATATCAGCCTGGGGCAACGCCCTAGGGTTATGTGCTGTTGAATTTGATGGCATCGCTTATTAGGAATTTATGTTACGCACATCAAGCCTAGGGCGTTGCCCCAGGCTAATATA
>DAOVZS010000270.1 GCA_030635005.1 Thiomargarita sp.
CAGTGAGAAATTCATTGTCTGAATCAGAATTTACAGGATTTAAGAATTTTCAGAATTTGGAAGGGGCACAGGCACAATCTAATGCTTGTGTTTGTGCCTTTTATTAATTCTGAAAATTCTTAAATCCTGTAAATTCTGATTCAGACAGTGAGGTATCCTACATACTCCCAACTATCGTACTAAATATGCCCTAAACCTCAAAAAAGAGCTGCCACGACTCCCATTAACTGATGATTTTTGGCACTTTTCAAAAACAGGTGAAAAATTAGCTGATGTGCACCTAAATTATGAATCACAAGAGCCCTATCCACTGGAATTGCTAGAAAATCCAAATGTACCTTTTTCAATGACGGTGGATAAAATGAAATTTAGTAAGGATAAGACACAGATTATTTACAATGAATTTCTCACTTTAAAAGGAATTCCAGCTGAAGTGTTTGAATATAAACTGGGTAATCGCAGTGCATTAGAATGGATTGTTGACCAGTATCGGTTAAAAACTGATAAGAGAAGTGGGATCGTAAACGACCCTAATAGGGCAGATGACAGCATGTATATTATTGAATTGATTAAGAAGATTGTTACGGTGAGCTTGAAGACTGTTAGTCTGGTTAAGGGAATATAACTACACGGATTGTATTTAATCAAGGATAAACCCTGCCTTATCCCTTCTTAAAAATAATCCTTGTAGTTATGTACAACCATCAAAGACAATATTGAGGTATTTTGTATGTTATTCTTTTCAGTAGCAGCTATATCTCCAGCCATTATTACAAAAACCTTATTCGGATTGTATAAAAAAGATATGTCTCATATAGATTGGCATATTTAAGCCTGAATTCACAAGAAATCCGACATGCTCTTAATTAGGAGGAATCTGCCAATTATGTGAAAGAATTAGCTGAGTTATCTGTATTTACTCAATTCCAAATTTTTAATACTAGAATGTTAGAGAGAGAATTTGTATTACGCTATATTGCATGCATATTTTTCGAGCGTTTGGTTCTAGGAGACAATAACATTTTCCTCCTTTGCTGCTTTGATAAACATGACGTGCTATTTCTACTTTACCATAAGGCGTTTGATAATTTTTGAGTTCTTGTCCATTTCTCAGCCCCTATACATAATTAATTACATTACGTTAAGGTCACACCCGACATCAACAAGCCATGTTTCCAAAATAATTTGGGCTGCCATAGCATCGACATATATTTTCTTTTGATTTTTTGTCGTTGGCATTCTTTCAGCAGCTGCAACAGATGATAAGGTCTCATCAATTAGATGGATAGGAAGTTGATAACGTCCCTCTAATTTTCGACTAAAACGACGGGCTGCGATAGCGATTTCACTCTCGGAACCATCAAATTGTAGCGGTAATCCGATGACTAAAGCATCTGGTTGCCATTCCTGAATTAACGCAGTAATGGTTTGCCAATCAATCTGCAGATTGTGGACTAACACAGTGGTTAAGGGGCGTGCACTATAGGTAATCGTTTGTCCCACAGCAACCCCAATACGTTTACTGCCATAATCAAATCCCATGACATACATAAAAAAACCCTCTCGAGGCAAAAGCCTCGAATAAAAAATAGCATTAAAAACCGCACATACCACCTGAACAACATCCACCAGGAGGACAGCTTGCTTCTGGATTTTTTAAGGCACTACTTTTCACCACATGCCCCCCACTAATTAAACGGGTAACAGGACTATCAGCATCTGTAGATCCTAATTCGATCGCAGCATGACGACACACTTCTCCCCAATTTATCAATTTTTCGGTCATCGAATGTTTGACTTCTACAATTTGATTATTAGATGCACAATGATAATCATAAGTGGCCATATTAAAATGCTCAATTGTTAAAATAAAATTTATCATCAATATTAATAATTAGTTTATACTCATTATCTTAGAATTGCAATAGATAGATTAATGCCATTGTATCTCCCACCCCATATCCTGTGCAACAAACCCATCTGCAATCCCAATATTTGGAATGCTGACTAAGGTGTTCTGATAATAAATTAAAGGGATAAACGCTCTTTTCCAAGGTGGCAATTGTGCTGCTTGTAATAACTTTTTCACAAAATGACGATGTCCATGCCATTGAAACGTTTCACCGCCTTGTCGAAAACGAACTTCTAAAGGATCGCCATCTGCTGGAATTGCTAAACCGCCTTTTACCTGTGTCACTGTTAATACACCTAATACTAAATCCAAAGGTTGCGGAATATGCCATTTCAAGGATTTTGGAGGTTTGGGCACATTGGGCATTGCAAATAAAGCGTGATGATAACGACGGACTTCACCCCCTTTCCACCTAACCAGTGGTTGAGAATCTTCTTTCGCAGTCACAAGATCAGTGAAAATATGTTCTAATTGTCGTGTTGACGGAATAG
>DAOVZS010000199.1 GCA_030635005.1 Thiomargarita sp.
TATTGAAACCTTATTACAAGAAAATGGATTTAGCAGCCAAGGTATTTTTGTCATGGATGGCTCAAAACGATCGGGACATGGTAATGCTTATTTTACAGGTTTAGGCAAAAATAAGCGTATTGTGTTTTTTGATACTTTGCTAAAAGGACTTGAAATTGAAGAGATGGTGGCGGTGTTAGCCCATGAAATTGGTCATTTTAAACGAAAACATATTCAAAAACGCATTTTTTCTGTAGCGATTATGAGTTTAGCAGGCTTAGCCTTATTAGGATGGTTAATGCAACAAACGTGGTTTTATACAGGATTAGGCCTTCATAGCCCTTCGACGTATAGTGCCTTACTCTTATTTATGCTGGTATTACCTATTTTTACCTTCTTTTTACAGCCTATAACAGCTTGGTTTTCACGTAAACATGAGTTTGAAGCAGATGATTTTGCAGCAAAACAAGCTAATCCATCCGCATTAATACAGGCTTTGGTGAAACTTTACAAAGAAAATGCTAGCACATTAACCCCTGATCCTATATACTCAGCATTCTACGATTCACATCCACCCGCCCCTGTGCGTATTGCACATTTAGCGTCTAAAATGGAGCACACACAATGAAAATGATAGTTATTATTTTGGGGAGTTTATTATTAATCACCCACAGCTTTGCTGAACCCCCTGTTCCTCAAGTAACACCTGAAATACAGAAAAAACAAGAGATTACGCCAGAACAACAAAAAAGGATAGATTTAATTGCACAGGGTGAAGAATTGCATGGTAAACATTGTGTACGTTGCCACGGTGATTGGGTGTATAAACGTGCTAATAGTCGGATTAAAGATTATGCAGCATTAACGGTTCATGTACAAAGGTGTGCGACTAATCTTAGAAAATTTCTTCGGAAAAAATGGGAAAATCCAGAAATATCAGCGGTTTCAGCGTATCTCAATCATCAGTATTATCTTTTTGAAACGCAATAAGCATCCACCGAAATAAACGAAATCTTGTAATATTCGTTTATTTCGACTTATTATCTGATGTTACGTATTCTGTTTCTAAAAGTCAAAATAAACTACAAGGATTATTTTTAAGCAAGGATAAGTCAAAAGCACAAAAATCTTCGGTTGTGCCTTATCCTTGCTTAAAAATAATCCGTGTAGTTGATTTTGACTTTTTGGAAATACTTTGCGTAACATCAGTTATTATCATAACAAACTCAAACATTCATCATGACGAATCCTTATCAACCTCCTGAAAGCCACATACCTGAAAACTTTGGCATAAATACAAAAAATGGCACACTCCTTGATGGCATAAACGGAAATTATGATTTTTCAATCATGGCAGTGTTGAAAGAAGCATGGGAAAAAACGAATGGTATGAAAGGTCCTGTATTAGGGGCCAGTCTTGTTCTTTTGATAATTATAATGGTATTGGGTATGGGTATCATAATGTTCACGCAGTCATTGGGTTATGAAGAAGACAGTGATATAACAAGCCTTTTGAGCCAATTAGCATTTCTTATTATTTATCCATTTTTAGCAGGTATTATGATGCTAGGAGTGCGGCATTCTGTCAATTTACCCGTGAGTTTTTCGATAGCTTTTAGTTATTTCGGTTATACGCGATCTATTTTGTTCGTTGCGATTCTTATTACAATGTTCACAATGATTGGTTATACTTTATTGATTATTCCAGGTGTGTACTTAAGCATCGCTTATCTTCTCGCGATCCCGTTGCTTATTGAAAAGAATTTAAGTCCTTGGCAAGCGATGGAAGCATCACGTAAAGCCATCACGCATCATTGGTTTAAAGTCTTTCTCACTTATGTCATTATGCTCAGTATTTATATTTTGAGTATTATTCCGTTTTGCATTGGACTCATTTGGAGCTTACCCATGATGGCTAATGTGACTGGAATATTATTCCGCATTATGTTTGGGGTTGAAGAATCCCAAGAGAAATCTAGTCTTGCTTCGATACAGGCTTAAATGATTAATATGTCTACACTTTCTTTAGAAACTGCAAAACGACGAACATTTGCAATTATCTCGCATCCTGATGCGGGAAAAACAACCGTCACTGAAAAATTATTACTTTTTGGAGGGGCAATTCAATTAGCGGGGACTGTTAAAGGGCGGAAAGCAGCACGTCATGCCACTTCAGATTGGATGGAATTAGAAAAACAACGGGGTATTTCAGTCACCTCTTCAGTCATGCAATTTCCTTATAAAGGCATGATTATCAACTTGTTAGATACCCCAGGACATGAAGATTTTTCAGAAGATACCTATCGTACCTTAACAGCGGTTGATTCTGCCTTAATGGTGATTGATTCTGCGAAAGGTGTTGAAAAACGTACGATTAAATTAATAGAAGTGTGTCGATTACGTGATACCCCTATTTTAACTTTTATCAATAAAATGGATCGCGAAGGGCGTGAACCTATTGAATTATTAGATGAAATTGAAGATGTTTTGAAAATACGATGTGCCCCCATCACTTGGCCTATTGGGATGGGAAAACAGTTTAAAGGTATTTATCATTTTTTAGATAAGAGCATTACCTTATTTCAACCGGGTAAAAATGCACTGGCAAGTGAAGGTAAAGCCTATGCAAGCTTAGATGATCCTGCCTTAATGATTGCATTAGGACAATTTGTACTGGATGAATTAAGAGAAGAAATTGAATTGGTTGAGGGCGCCAGTCATCCTTTTGAGCTAGAAGCATTCTTATCAGGCGCATTAACCCCAGTTTTTTTTGGATCGGCTTTAAATAATTTTGGGATTAAAGCATTATTAGACAATTTCATCATATCAGCGCCTGCCCCCCAAGCACGTCCCACTAAAAGTCGTTCGGTTAAACCTTTAGAATCCAAATTCACAGGATTTGTGTTTAAAATTCAAGCAAATATGGATCCTGCCCATCGTGATCGGATTGCTTTTTTACGCGTGTGTTCAGGACAATATAGTAAGGGCATGAAAATTCACCATGTTCGTTTAAATCGGGATATACAGGTTGCGAGTGCCTTAACCTTTATGGCAGGCGAACGGGAACATGTAGAAGAAGGCTGGCCAGGTGATATTTTAGGGCTACATAATCACGGTTCTATTCAAATTGGAGATACTTTTACACAAGGTGAATCCTTAAAATTTACAGGCATCCCCCATTTTGCCCCAGAAATTTTTAGACGGGCTCGTTTACGAGATCCCTTGCGTATGAAAGCATTATTAAAGGGATTACAACAATTAAGTGAAGAAGGGGCGACACAGTTATTTCGTCCTTTAAGCAATAATGACTTAATTTTGGGCGCAGTGGGTATCTTGCAATTTGATGTCGTGCGTTGGCGTTTACAACATGAATATGGCGTAGATTGTCAATTTGAACATGTACAAGTTGCAACAGCACGTTGGGTAGATTGTGAGAATAGCAAAACATTGGAAGAATTTAAACGTAAAGCGTTTAGTAATCTGGCACTAGATGCTTCGAATAAGTGAACATATATTGCCCCCACACGTGTTAATTTATCTGTCATAGAAGAACGGTGGGCAGACATTCAATTTTTTGCAACACGTGAACATTAAATAACACATTTAAATCAAGATCCAATAGGGTACTTCTTGATTTTTTAAAAAATTATCTGCATTATCACCTTGCAATAACGCAAATGTTGCTAACATACCCGCTTCTGTACACGTATGAGAAGCCACGGTGACAGAACGGGGGGCTGTATTAATAGGCCACCCTGTTTTTGGATTGAGGACATGACCATATCGTTTACCCGCTTTCATTAAAAAACGACGGGCATCGCCACTGGTGGCGAGCGCCCCTTTGTTAATTTTGAGGATTTTTTGGGCAGCATCCAAATGTGCGGGATTTTCTATACCTACTGACCAGATACGTTGTCCACTTGCCTGAATATCTCCTCCAAAATTAACCAGCATGTCGGCTTTAGATTTCTGTTGTAATAACATGAGCGTTCGATCCACAGCATATTCTTTACCTATTCCTCCA
>DAOVZS010000012.1 GCA_030635005.1 Thiomargarita sp.
CATCCAATTCTATCTACCCAGTCTGAAAGACGTTCCCAATCTTTCGCATCTTTTTTATACTCGTTCAATATTTTTTTAACAATCGTTGCAACTTCAGGCCAGCGAGGAGGATTATTAGGAATACCAGCGGCAACTAATTTATGAAATTTTGGTTTGCTACGAGCATTGGAGTTTTTACCCCCAACCCAAATCGCGAGTTTAGAATGTTCTGGATCATTAATTTGCATAGGAGGGCAAGGTGGATAACACGCGCCACAATATACACATTTTGTTTCATCTACTTCTAAAGTAGGTTTACCATTAACCAATGCTGGGCGAATAGCGGCCACAGGACAACGTGCTACTACAGAAGGACGTTCACACACATTAGCCACTAAATCATGATTAATTTTAGGGGGTTTGGTATGTTGAATATTAATCGCAATATCAGCTTGTCCACCACAGTTTATTTGACAACATGAAGTTGACATATGCACTCTGTTAGGCATGTTTTCCTGAGTGAATTCATCATACAATTCATCCATCAATGCTTTCACAACACCTGAGGCATCAGAACCAGGGATATCGCAATGTAACCAACCCTGTGTATGGGAAATCATGGTCACAGAAGGGCCTGTTCCACCCACTGGAAAACCTGCAGCACTCAATTTATCGATCAGCGGTTTTACTTTTTCTTCCTTACTGACCATAAATTCAATGTTACTACGAATCGTAAAGCGCACATGACTTTCAGCAAATTCATCTGCAATGTCACACAATGTACGAATGGTGTGCAAATCCAATTGTCGTTGTGTTCCAGCCCGTATGGTCCAAATCTTGTCACCACTTTTTGCAGTATGGCACAATACACCAGGACGAGGACGCATATGGTGTTTCCAAGCACCATAATTCTTCGTCATAAGAGGGTGCATATATTGAAAAGGATCTGGCACCCCACTTTCTATGGGCTGACGTGGTGGCTGCATAAATTATCTCCTAAAATGAGTCGGATATTATTAAATATAAATAAATATGATAGGCTATAGACGAATTTAAGCCGCTTTACGATCCGTCCACTTTTTGACTTCTTTATCCCAGTCATCAATCTTGACATAAGAAGAATCACGAGGATTCGATATCATGTTGGGATCAACTTCTAAACCAACGCCTTCAAGAAAATTGGCTAAACCAATACGTTCAATCATTTCACCCGTACGCTCATGTTCTAATGCATTGTCTGCAAAAAAGTCCATGATAGTTTCAGCCAGTTCTTTTAATTCTTCGTAGGCTTCTTCTGTATCTAATTTCATGAATGGTACAACAACTGTACCCATCGTATCACCAATTTTCAAGGTACGCTTACCACCAATAAGCATTGTAATACCTTTATCATCACCTGGAGACAACGCTTTAGTCATGACATTAATACAATGCATACAACGTACACAATTGGGATTATCAACGGCTAAGGTATTATCCTCATTAAGAGATAATGCTTTTGTTGGGCAACGAGTGATGACATTATCAATGACATACTTACGACCTTTCTTAGCAACAAACGCTTTCACTTCGGCTTGATCAACGTTCATATTATCGCGCCATGTGCCAATAATAGACATATCAGAACGTTGAATTGAATTCATGCAGTCGTTGGGACAACCTGATACTTTAAATTTAAATTTATAAGGTAAAGCAGGACGATGCATATCATCCAGAAAATTATTCACCAACATGCGAAGAATTTTCTGTTCATTAGCACAAGATTGTTCACAACGAGCGGCCCCTACACAAGACATTCCTGTACGTACAGCAGGACCCGCACCGCCTAAGTCAAAACCAAGCTTATTAAGTTCATCAAAAGATTCTTGAACTTTCTCAGAGGTAGCCCCTTGAAACATGATATCGCCACTTTGTCCATGAAAGGCAATTAAGCCTGAACCATGTTCTTCCCAAATATCACACATTTGACGCAATATTTTTGTATTATAGTGCATGCCAGCAGGTGGCATAATCCGCAAGGTATGAAATTCTTTAGACGCTGGAAATTTATCGGCTACTTCAGAAAAACGTGGAATAATTCCGCCACCATAACCAAAAACACTCAGCGTTCCACCTTTCCAGTATCCTTTACGGGTATTGTAAGACAGTTCCAACTGACCCAACAGGTCAATCATTGTATCTTGATATTGTTTACCGTCATCATTCGCAAGACGTTTCAATCCCGTCACAAAACTAGGCCAAGGACCAGTTTCCAATTGATCGAGCATCGGCGTTTTGTGCATTGATTTACTCATACAAGCTCCATTGGTTTATTTATTATTTACCGCCAAAATTAAAATCATCTGCTATAAAATATATCACTTTTTAAGGTATAGTCAAGTAATTCAGACTAATAGAGTATAGCAAGATGTTTCAAAATTATGTTAAATAAATAATTTTATAAAAAATTATAAAAAATAGACTTCATTTTAAACGCATTATATAGTAGACTATTTTACTTAGTAATTACAAGTATTAATATTTTATTATATTTTATTATACGGATATTTGCTATTTTAAAAGTTAGTAATTACTAATATACTAATAATCTACTGTAAATTACAAGCCTTTGATATTGATCAATATATCTCGTTTTTATGTTGATATTCTAGTGATGAGTATAAAAACTGATAAGAAAATTTGAATATTTAACATGGGATCATTAATATATCACTACTATTGATATTATTTATCATATTTAGTAACATATTTTTTGTGAGGAAATATGTAAATAATAAGTAGACTTGACACTATTAATCTCTCACTATAATATATTTTAAATTAGAATTGATATTAATGTCAAGTGCTCAGTGAAAGATTGATTACAATTTTAAAAGTAATAAACTAAAAGATCATAAATTTGTTGTAGGAGGATATATGCCTTTGAAAATAGGAATTCCTAAGGAAATCCATGCTAATGAGAAACGTGTTGCTGCCACTCCAGAAACAAGCGATTGGTTTAAAAAGATGGGCTTTACAGTGGCACTTGAAGCAGGTGCTGGAGAATTAGCCTATTTTTCTGATGAAGCTTATAAAGAAGAAGGTGTCGAAATTGTAGAAGATACTAAAGCTTTATGGGCACAATCCGATATTATATTAAAAGTGTGTGCACCTGAACCCCATCCAACATTGGGCGTACATGAAAGTGAACTGTTAAAAGAAGGGGCTTGTTTAATCAGTTTTATTTGGCCCGCTCAAAATGCTGATTTAATGGAAAGATTAGCAGCCCGTAAAGTGACTGTTTTAGCAATGGATAGCGTGCCACGTATCTCCCGCTCGCAAAAGCTGGATGCACTCAGTTCTATGGCTAATATCGGTGGATACCGCGCTGTGATAGAAGCTGCCAATCATTTTGGACGTTTTTTCACCGGTCAAATTACTGCAGCAGGTAAAGTACCTCCTGCTAAAGTTATGGTGATTGGAGCGGGTGTTGCTGGTTTAGCAGCAGTGGGGACTGCAAATGGATTAGGTGCTATTACACGTGCTTTTGATACGCGTCCAGAAGTAAAAGAGCAAGTTGAAAGCATGGGAGCTGAATTTTTAGAAGTTTCTATTAAAGAAGATGGAAGTGGCGGGGGCGGTTATGCCAAGGTCATGAGTGATGAATTTCAAAAGGCAGCGGCAGATTTATTTGCACGTCAAGCCATGGAAGTGGATATCATCATTACTACAGCCTTAATACCCGGTAAACCAGCTCCAAGATTAATCACAGAAGCGATGGTAGAAACCATGCGTGATGGTAGTGTGATTGTCGATATGGCAGCAGAGCGTGGTGGTAACTGTGCGTTAACAGAAACGGGTAAAGTGGTTGTTAAACATGGTGTCACCATCATTGGATATACAGATTTACCCAGTCGCTTACCTACCCAATCTAGTCAACTATATGGTACAAATTTACGCCATTTTCTTTCTGATTTATGCAAAGAGAAAGATGGTCAAATTAATGTAGATATGGAAGATGATGTGATTCGAGGCACCACTGTTATTAAAAATGGTGAAATTACTTGGCCTCCTCCCAAATTAAAAATTCCAGCGATTGCACCTCATAAAGATGAGCCTGCTCCTATTACAGAAGAACCCAAAGTTAAGAAATCAAGTGGTTTAGGCAGTGTCTTATTTATGATGATAGGTGCGGGTTTATTAGCAGGTTTGGGTCATGTATCACCCCCTGCTTTTTTAGCCCATTTTACTGTGTTTGTATTGGCATGTTTTGTAGGTTATCAAATCGTTTGGAATGTCACCCCCGCTTTACATACACCGCTCATGAGTGTGACTAATGCCATTAGTGGTATTATCGTTATTGGTGCTTTATTACAAGTCTCTAGTGATTCGAACACGGTAATGATCTTGGCAGCTATCGGAATATTTGTCGCAACTATTAATATTTGTGGTGGTTTTTTTGTGACCCAGCGCATGTTGCGGATGTTTCAAAAATAATTAAATAGGAGAACAGACATAATGATGACTGAAGGTTTATTGACAGCTGCATATATTATTGCCAGCATCCTATTTATATTGAGTTTAAGTGGATTAAGCAACCAAGAAACAGCTCGTCGTGGTAATGTATATGGCATGCTTGGTATGTTGATTGCCATTTTCGCGACGATTTTTGGAAGCCAAGTGACTAATTATGAAGTAGTTGCGGGGGCTATGGTGTTTGGTGGATTGATTGGAACTGTTGTGGCGATGCGTGTTGAAATGACTGGCATGCCACAACTTGTTGCAATGTTGCATAGTTTTGTGGGTTTAGCTGCTGTTTTGGTGGGATTTGCTAATTATCTCATTCCAGATGCGACTGCACATGGAATGGGTGTTGAAAAAATCATCCATGAAGTAGAAATCTATTTAGGTGTTCTGATTGGTGCAGTGACTTTTTCGGGATCTGTGATTGCTTTTGGTAAATTGCAAGGTGTTATTGGAAGCAGACCTTTGCTATTACCAGGACGCCATTTTTTAAATTTAAGCATGCTTTTGGTGTGTATCTGGTTAGCTGTAGAATTTATTCATCCAAGTACCTTTGCGAATGGCTTAATACCCTTGGGCATTATGACCCTTATCGCTTTAGTCTTTGGGATTCATATGGTCATGGCTATCGGTGGTGCTGATATGCCTGTTGTTGTGTCTATGCTGAATAGTTATTCAGGTTGGGCAGCAGCGGCGATTGGTTTCATGCTTGGCAATGACTTGTTGATTATCACCGGTGCTTTAGTAGGTAGTAGTGGTGCAATTCTATCCTATATCATGTGTCGTGCAATGAACCGTAATTTCCTGAGCGTAATTGCAGGGGGGTTTGGAACCACATCAGGTGGTGGGGCTTCTTCAAGCGATGATGATGAGGGTAAAGAGGTGGTGAGCACAACTGTCGAAGAAACTGCTCTATTACTAAAAAATGCTAAAAGTGTCATTATTGCACCCGGTTATGGCATGGCTGTGGCACAAGCACAACATCCTGTCTCTGAAATCACTAAAAAACTTCGTGATAAAGGTATCACCGTACGTTTTGGTATTCATCCTGTTGCAGGACGTTTACCAGGACACATGAATGTCCTTTTAGCAGAAGCGAAAGTGCCCTATGACATTGTGTTGGAAATGGATGAAATTAATGAAGATTTTCCTGAAACAGACGTTGTGTTAGTGATTGGTGCGAATGATACTGTTAATCCAGCTGCTCAAGATGATCCAAATAGTCCTATTGCAGGTATGCCTGTATTAGAAGTTTGGAAAGCCAAAAGTACCATTGTGATGAAACGCAGTATGGCGTCAGGCTATGCCGGTGTTGGTAATCCACTTTTCTTTAAAGAAAATACACGTATGTTGTTTGGAGATGCCAAGAAGAGTGTGGATGCTATTCTGAGCAATCTCTAATCCTAATTTTTTATAAGCATTTTTGGGCTTCAATAGCTGACTTTGAAGATAAAGTTTAAAAACTTTATCTTTAAAGTATTCTAATAACTTAATACGGGAACAAAAACAAATGAGCGATACTAATTTAACATTTCGGCTTTATAAAGACGGGGAAGGGAGTGTTCCTACAGATTGGAATAAAGAAGTTTTGGAATCAGGAGAATCTTATATTTGTCCTACTTATGTACATCGTACCCCTCCTTGTCAAGCCAGTTGCCCATCAGGTCATGATATTCGGGGATGGTTATCTATTGTACGTGGATTAGATAAACCACCCAAAGGCATGGCCATGGAAGAATATGCCTTTCAATGCATGACAAAATCTAATCCTTTTCCTGCCATTATGGGACGTGTTTGCCCTGCCCCTTGTCAAGATGGCTGTAACCGTAATGAAGTTGAAAGTTTTGTAGGTATTAATTCAGTAGAACAATATATCGGTGATTGGGCACGGGAACATAAGCTTACTTTTCCAAAACCAGAGAAAGAGACAGGTAAAAAAATTGCTATCGTAGGAAGTGGTCCTGCTGGATTAGCAGCAGCCTATTTTTTACGTCGTAAAGGACATAGCTGTACTATTTTTGAATCCTATAAGCAACTAGGGGGCATGATGTCCTTTGGTATTCCTGGTTATCGTATTCCTCGTGATATTCTTGAGCATGAAGTGAATAGAATTCTTGATATGGGTGTAGAAGTAAAATTAAATACTCGTGTCGGTACAGATGTGACCATTGAGCAATTAGAAAAAGATTACGATGCTGTTTTTTGGGGCATTGGGGCAACTTCTGGAAAAGCGTTACCGATTCCTGGCGCAGATGCACCGAACTGTGTAGATGGTATGGCATTTTTACGTGCTTTTAATGAGGGACGTTTACAACATTTATCAGGTCGCATTTTAGTGGTAGGTGCGGGTGATACAGCTATGGATGTCGCAGCAGTTGCACGACGTATTGGTCATATTTCTCAAATCCATGAAAAAGATCATCCCGAAAATGTCATTTTAGGTCATACCGTTCATGATATTGCCTCAGCAGCACGTCGTGAAGGCGCTGATGTATGGATTGTATATCGTCGTCCCATTTCAAAAGCACCTGCAACTAAACATGAATTAGACGCTGTGATTTCTGAAGGGGTAGAAATTCATGAAGCTTTAGCACCTTTAGAAATTATTAAAGGGGCTGATGGCCGTGCTAAAGCATTGAAAGTACAACCTGTCGATTGGGTGAATGGTAAAATGATCCCACAAGAAGGTAAAGAATTTGAGATTGAATGTACTATGATTGTCGGGGCGACAGGTCAAAAAGGCGATTATACAGGTATTGAAACACTGGATAATGGTTGGGGGCTTATTGATAGTGATAAAATGTATCAGGTTAAATCTAAACCCGGTCATTTTGTCGGTGGAGATGCGATTAAACCTCATCTATTGACAACTGCTATTGGGCATGCTTCTATTGCTGTTGAAGGTATAGAACATTATCTGAATAGTGAAGAAGTGCCTAAGCGTCCTAAAGTAGATGCTCATCGCTTTGATTTATTGACAGAACTCCAACAGCATGATCTACAGCCTGAAGCATATGATCATCAACAAATTTGGGGAACAAGTACTGGAAAATTTGCTGTTCATAATTACGAAGAACGTTCATTTGCTGAAGTGATTCCGCATGAAAAACTGTTTTTAGGTCATTTTCCTTATAAAGCAGTGAACTTGCGTGAAGAAGTACCCATGACTGCAGACGAAGTGTTAGGTAACTTTAAAGAACGCTTTTCTGGATTAACAGATGCAAACGTGGTTGATGAAGCAAAACGTTGTATGAGCTGTGGTATGTGTTTTGAGTGTGATAATTGTGTTATCTATTGTCCACAAGATGCCATCACTAAAGTGAAAAAGGATAAGCATGTGATAGGACGTTATGTTGAAACAGACTACTTCAAATGCGTGGGTTGTCATATTTGTAAAGACGTGTGTCCAACAGGTTATATTCAAATGGGATTAGGCGGTTAAAATATTGAAATCCGATGTTGTTGAAACATCGGATTTTTTATCATTTTTAATCAATCACACTGATACCAGTCATACCAGGTAAACGTGGCATTGTTTGTTCAGGAAATTCACCTGTTAAGCCCTTTAAAAAAGCCACGATATCTTCTACTTCTTCATGACTTAATGCTTTATTAAGTTGTGTTTTTGCCATCACCCGCACAGCTTCCGTCAAGCTATTCACCGCACCATTATGAAAATAAGGGGCTGTTAACACAATATTACGTAAAGTCGGTACACGCCATACATGCTTATCAGCTATTTTCTGAGTGACGTCATAACGTCCCAGATCTTCCATTAAGCGATACTTTTTATCATATGTGCTACCGGCTATTGTTGGGAATTTCATAAACCAACCTGTTCCTATAGGTAGATTTGGACCACTGAAATTTGCACCTACATGACACGTTGTACAGCCAATTTTTGCAAACGTCTTCATCCCCTTCACTTGTTGAGGACTTAATGCTTTCTTATCACCTTGTACATAACGATCGTAAGGCGCATTAGGTGTGATTAATGTTCTTTCATAAGATGCAATTGCTTTAGCAGTATTTTCAACTGTCATACTCATTTTGTCGCCAAAGGCGGATTGAAACAGGGCTGCATAACCTGGAATAGATTTTAGCCGTTGCATAGTAACATCCCAATCTTTCATACCCATTTCAATAGGATTAGTCACAGGACCTTGTGCTTGTACTTCAAGCGTTGCGGCACGCCCATCCCAAAATTGTACAGACAAAAAAGCACTATTCCATACTGTCGGTGCACTACGTCCGCCTTTTTGACCTTCAATCCCCACAGATACGGGACGATTATCTTCACCACCCAACATAACATTATGACAAGAATTACAAGAAATGGTTCCTGTACTTGATAAACGAGGATCAAAAAATAAAGCTTTACCTAAAGTTATTTTAGCGTCGCTTTGAAGATTATCTGCTGGAATAGGTGCTGTTTCTGGTAACGATTGCCATTGCACTGCATAAACAGGTACAGTCATGACACTTAATAAAAGACCTTGTAATAATTTCATTGTTTTAAAGCGTAAATTCAGTGACCCAAAAATCATGTTTGTTACAAAAACTGGTAGCATAAAATTTACCCGTACTGCTGGGTAAAGGAAACGTAGATATTGCCTTATCATCAGAAGGCGAGAATGTTTGCCCGCCCAATACTGTGCCATTCGCAGAAACTAGGGTATGACGCACAATAAAATGTTTATCACTCATACCATGATCAGTGATGATCGTCAGTGTTTTACCTTGAATCGTCACTTTAGGGGCATGCCCTCCCACCTTTTTAAGCCATTTTCCAGGATTTTTAGCAGTATAAACAATATTGTCCGGGTATGATGATGTTGCAAGTGGGGGGGTGGATATGCCTGCCATAACACTGGCTGATTGTCCTATTACCATACCAGAGGCGACAGTTAAGGCGGTTTTAATAAAGATTCTTCTATCTGTCATGATATATTCACTTATTAATTGTAAGGTGATTTATTATAACATTATATGTACTGAAATAGTGGTATACTTGAAAAGCATTCTTTCGTTATATATAATTAGGAGAAATAAATGAGTTCACAAAAAACCTTAAAATTACTGCCACAAGATGCTATTAAGTTGCTTGAGATTTCGGCACATTTAACTTCTGATATCATGCAAACGAAAGCAAAAACTGATCAGAAATCAATGACTGACACAGAATTGAAAAATATTTTTTCTGTTTGTGTTGATATGGTGCACGAGAAATTTAGAACCTTGCCTACATGTGAACAAGAATTTCGCCAATTAAATGAGAAATTTTCTTCAATTAGCGAAATGCACCAAATATTTTCGGATAAAATCAGCAGTGTTGAAAAAAGATTATCAGCAATACCCCACCATCGTGCGAGCAGACGTCCAGGCGGATTAGATTAAATCAACTTGATAAAAAAATTTTATATCAAACAAAAATAAATCTATTTGAATTTATAGGGCATCATCTATTATTATGATGGATACGTCATTTGCTCATATTGATTTCACTTGACTTATTTGAAAATTCAGATACAATAATAAAAGTTTATTATATAGCAAACAGAAGAGGAAACTCGAACGATGCCAACATTTGTACGGACAGAGAAATGTGATGGTTGCAAAGGTCAAGATAAAACGGCCTGTATGTATATTTGCCCCCATAACTTAATGAAATTAGACAAAGATGGTTCAGAAACTGGGCATGCAATGAAAGCCTATAATCAAGAACCAGAGCAGTGTTGGGAATGTTATTCTTGTGTGAAAATTTGTCCACAAAATGCTATCGAAGCCCGCCATTATGCTGATGTTGTCCCATTAGGTGCCTCTGTACAACCGTTACGTGGCAGTGACTCTATTATGTGGACGATCAAATTCCGTAATGGTAACATGAAGCGCTTCAAATTCCCCATTCGTACTACTCCTGAAGGATCTATTGTTCCTTATGCCGGCAAACCTAAAGTTACTATAGCCGACATTGATAAACCTGGATTGTTTGATACAGAAAAAGAATTTAAATGCGATAAAAGTCAATTGATTTGCTTAAAATAACGATTCACAACATAACACATCTAGATTAGGTAATAAAACATGGCAGAAGGTACTTTTGGTAATCCAGAAATTGTAGAAGAAGAAGTTGATCTCCTCCTGATTGGCGGTGGTATGGCTTGTTGTGGTGCAGCTTATGAAATGATGCGCTGGATTGAAGGCACAGATTTAAAAGTCAAATTGATTGACAAAGCTGCAATGGATCGTTCAGGCGCCGTTGCACAAGGTTTGTCCGCAATTAATACTTATCTTGGTGACAATGATCCTGCAGATTATGCACGCATGGTTGCCAACGATTTAATGGGTATTACACGTGATGATTTGGTGTATGACTTAGGGCGTTATGTAGATGATTCCGTTCATTTGTTTGAAGAATGGGGCTTACCTATTTGGAAAACAGACGAAAATGGTGGTCGTCATGATGGTTCTAAAAAAGATTTACCTTCACTAAAAGACGGCGGTAAACCTGTTCGTTCTGGTAAATGGCAAATCATGATCAACGGTGAATCCTATAAATGGATCGTCGCTGAAGCAGCCAAAAAGGCTTTAGGTAGTGAGAATATTCAAGAGCGTGTCTTTATCGTTAAATTAATTAATGATAAAAATGATGCAAAACGTGTTTCTGGTGCTATTGGATTTTCTGTACGTGAACATAAGATTCATGTTTACAAATTCAAAGCATGCTTATTAGCAGCGGGTGGTTGTGTTAATCTCTTCCGTCCTCGCTCAGTGGGTGAAGGAACAGGTCGTGCATGGTATCCTGTATGGAATGCAGGTTCTACCTATGCCATGGCTGCTGAAGCAGGTGCAGAATTAACCATGATGGAAAATCGCTTTGTACCCGCCCGTTTTAAAGACGGTTATGGTCCAGTAGGCGCATGGTTCTTACTTTTCAAAGCTAAAGCAACCAATGCCATTGGTGAAAACTACATGGTTAGAAATAAGGATATGTTAAAAGACTATCCTCCTTATGGTTTAGCCGCTGTACCCGCTTCTTGTTTACGTAACCATCTGATGATGCATGAGATGAAAGAAGGTCGTGGTCCTATTTATATGGATACACCGACTGCCTTAGGTGCATTAGCAGAAACCATGAGTAAGAAAGAAATCAAGCATTTAGAAGCAGAAGCTTGGGAAGATTTCTTAGACATGTGTATTGGACAAGCTGGCGTATGGGCTGGTGAAAACATTGAACCTGAGAAAAAAGCCTCCGAGTTAATGCCAACCGAACCCTATTTATTAGGCTCTCATTCAGGTTGTTGTGGTATTTGGGTATCAGGACCGACTGATTTAGGTGCGCCTAAAGAATGGTCTTGGGGATATCGTTCCATGACTACTATTAATGGACTGTTCACTGCGGGTGATGGTGTTGGCGCATCTGGACATAAATTTTCTTCAGGATCACATGCTGAAGGACGTATTGCTGCTAAAGCAATGGTCAAGTATGTCATAGACAACAAAGATTGGAAACCAGAATTAGATACTCCAGTTGATGAGTTAGTGAAAGAAATCTACACTCCAGTGAAAACATTCTTGGAGCATAAAGATTACAGTACTGCTATTGACGTGAATCCACACTACATCACTCCTAAGATGTTGCAATTCCGTCTACAAAAAATCATGGATGAATATTGTGCAGGTGTGGCTACTTGGTATCAAACCAATGCACACATGTTGAAAGTCTGTGAAGAAAAATTGGAAATGCTGAAAGAAGATTCCTTGAAAATGCGTGCTAAAGATTTACATGAGTTATTACGTGCTTGGGAAAACTATCATCGCATTATCACTGCTGAAGCCCACATGAAACACATCCAATTCCGTGAAGAATCTCGTTATCCTGGATTCTACTATCGCAAAGATTTTGACTTTGTTGATGAGGAAAATTGGAAATGCTTTGTAAATTCAACTTATGATAAAAAGACTCAAAAATGGAGTTTGAAGAAAGTACCTCATGTTGATTTAGTCGCCAAAGCTAAGTAATCAATAGTTAAGATTGCAGCCTGAGTAAAAAGCCCAGCCTAAGTAGGCTGGGCTTTTTTTTTACAAAAAAATAGATTTATGTATATTAAAACTATGTCTGACTCTATCAAACATCTTGAAAATAAAATAGATAAACTACAAGCTGATTTTCAAAGTAAGCTGAAATATGATCAACATAAAGATCACATTATTGATCATTTGCATAATGAATTACAAGAATATAAAAATGATCTCATCAAAAAGCTTGTGCAACCTATGATCATGGATGTCATTCAAACCATTGATGATTTTCAAAAATTGACAGTGCATTACCAACAGAAAAAAGACATTGATCCTCGAAAATTACTGAAATTAATGGCCACTATTCCAGATGATTTAGAACATCTTCTCTATCGGCAAGGGATAGAAGTCTTTCACTGTACCGATCCTATTTTCAATCCTAATCGTCAAAGAGTCGTTAAAACCGTAGTCACCCATGATATTGCAAAAGATAAAACAATAGCCAAAATTTTACATCAAGGCTACGAATGGGAAAATCAAATATTGCGTCAAGAAATGGTTGAAGTGTATCTTTATACAAAGGAATAAAAATATGGCTAACAAAATCAAAAAGATATTTGGTATAGATTTAGGCACCACTTATTCAGCTGTTGCTTGTGTGGATGAACATGGGAAATCGGTGATTATCCCGAATGCAGAAAATCAAAGTATCACACCTTCTGTCGTTTTTTTTGATGGAGAGGATGTTATTGTGGGTGATGTGGCTAAAGAAAATACGAAACTTTACCCCAATGAGATTGTATCATTAATAAAACGTTCCATGGCGGATCCCAATTTTCTATTTGAATATAAGGGTAAAGATTATCGTCCAGAAGAAATTTCTGCTTATATACTCCGAAAACTCATTAAAGATGCCGAACAAGAATTAGGAGAAAAGATTAGCGATATTGTCATTACATGTCCCGCTTATTTTGGGATTAATGAGCGTGAAGCGACGCGATTATCTGGAGAAATTGCAGGCTTAACGGTACGTCAAGTGCTTAATGAGCCAACCGCAGCCGCCATCGCTTATGGCACAATGGGTAATTCTGAAGATAAAGTTATCTTAGTTTATGATTTAGGAGGCGGTACTTTTGACATTACGATGATTCATGCAAAACCCGATGCTATTGATGTTATTTGTACTGGCGGTGATAAAGAATTAGGGGGAAAAGATTGGGACGATAGAATGATTCAATATTTAGTGGATGAATTTCAGGTCACAACGGGTTGCAAAGATAATATTTTAGAAGATATTGATATATGGCAAGAATTACAATTAACAGTCGAAAAAGCTAAAAAAACCTTATCGCAACGAGAAAAAGCACCTATTCTAGTCACATATCATGGAGAACGTGCGAAAATTGAATTAACGCGCAAAAAATTTGAGGAAATCACACAAGATTTATTGGACAGAACAATTAGCCTCACACACGATATGTTGAATGAGGCAAAAAGAAAAGGGTATCATGCCTTTGATGATTTTATTTTAGTCGGCGGTTCAACACGCATGCCACAAGTGCTCCTGCGTGTACAACAAGAGTTTTCCAGTGTCAAACCTAAATTATTTTCACCAGATGAAGCTGTGGCAAAAGGAGCCGCTATTTTTGCATGGAAGCTTTCATTAAATGACGAACTTTCAAGACGTGTGACTGAATATACTGAAAAGCATGAAATCGCTCTCTCACCACTTGAGATCCCTGAAGAAATTGCACAAGCAGTGGCTGATGAGGCAGGATTTACATTAGAAGCTGTAAAATATTCTAAAATGGCCATTAGAAATGTGACCAGTAAAAGTTTTGGCGTGCTTGCCTTAAATCAAGATAATGAAGATCGGGTTGTTAATCTGGTTTTGAAAAATACCACTGTACCCACTGAAATCACAGATAGTTTTGGAACGCATGTGTCTAATCAAGAGACTGTTGAGATTAAAATCATGGAGTCTGATGTCAGTGATAAGGAAGTAAAACCTGAGAATGCTATAGAAATTGGAACCGCTATTTTGAGTCTTCCTCCCAATTTACAAATTGGTTCACCTATTGAAATTACGTTTCTTCTAAATGGAGAGGGACGATTAGAAATCACTGCATTTGAAGTGATTCAAGCAAGACAGGTATCAGTTACCATTGATACTTCTTCTGTGATTCAAGGAGAAGCGCTGGAAAAAGCAAAAGAACGCAGTCGCAAACTAGTCGTTTATTAAGGTAATGAATAAAACTTCAAAACATGTCTAAGGCTATAGGCATGTTGCCCATAAACTTAGGACGATTCAGGAAAGCAATATCATGTCTCCACAAGAAGTCATAGACAAAATAGATCAAAAGTTTACGCCTCTCCAAGCACAACACATTAAAATATTTCTAAAATATTTCCCTGATTCATACGACACTGCTGTTTCTTACTGGAAATTTACACATCAATATACTACGAATCAAACAAAAGTACATATTTATAATCCGCAATGGCATGATTCTCATACTATTATTAGTATTCTTATTAAAGATATGCCATTCTTAGTCGATTCAATACGTATGGCTTTAAATCGACTCAAGGTAACGATTCACTTAATTATTGATCCCGTGCTCTCAGTACAACGTGACTCGCAAGGTTATTTACGCTCATACACACAAGCAGGCACACAAGAGTCTATTATTCATATTGAGATTGAGAAACAAACTGAGCCTACTGTTTTAAAGAATATTAGTCAAGAATTGGAATATGTTTTAAAAGATTTACGCCAAGCTGTTGATGATTGGCAAGCGATGTCTGAGAAAATGGCTGAGATTTTAGACACTCTAAAAAACACTTCTACAGAAGAAGTATCAGAAATATGTGATTTTTTACACTGGGCACAAAATAATCATTTTACATTTTTAGGATATCAACATGATCAAGAACCTGGGCTGGGTATTTTACGTCATGCTCAGAATTTTGAAAGTTTTATAGCACATTCTAAATCTTTAGTCCTCACTAAAACAAATACACATTCAACCATACATCGTCCTGTACGTATGGATTATATCGGTATTACTTCGCACGAGTTTCCAGGTGAACATCGCTTTATCGGTTTATTCACATCAGCTGCCTATCACCAACTTGCGATTGAAACACCGATGATTAGGCACAAAATAAAATATGTTTTTGAAAAAACTGGGTTTTGGCATAGTACGCATAAAGATCAAGCCATGCTTTATATTTTAGAAACGTATCCGCGTGATGAATTATTTCAAATTGAGCCTGAACACTTGCGACAAACTGTCAATAGTATTTTAAAACTCAATCATCAAGCCATTCGTCTTTTTGTACGTGCCGATACTTTTCATAGATTTTTTTCTTGTCTTGTTTATATCTCGCGTGATTCATACAATACTGATTGTCGTCAGCGTATGGAAAAAGTGTTACGTGCTGCTTTTGGTGGACAGCATATTGAATTTAATGTACAGCTTTCAGAATCAATTTGGGCTCAAATACATTTTATTGTCTATACCCCTACTGATGTTCAGTATGATATCAAAAATATTGAAGATAAATTGATTGAAGTTACCCGTGTATGGACTGATGTCTTGCATCATACCTTAATTCAACATCATGGTGAACAGGTCGGTAATCGTTTATTTCTCCATTATAAAAACGCTTTTCCTGTTGCATATAAAGAAGATTTTTCTGCGTTGGATGCTTTATCTGATATTGATAAGATAGAACATATTATTCAACATGATGGATTAGCCTTAGATTTATATGATAGTTGTCGTTTTAAAATATTTCTTCCCAAAAATCATCTTTCGCTTTCAGAAGTCTTACCCATGTTAGAAAATATGGGCGTCAAAGTGCTTAGCGAACGTGCTTATGAAGTAAATCCTGTTTGGATTCAAGATTTTGGTTTAGAGCATGATGAAAAATCATTAGATTTTCGAGCAATCAAAACTGTCTTTCAAGATGTTTTTGAACGTGTGTGGCGGGGTGATATAGAAAATGATGGTTTTAATCGTCTTGCTTTACGAGCAAAAATGACTTGGCGTGAAATTATTATTTTTCGGGCGTATTGGAAATATTTGCGACAAACGAATGCGAGTTTTAGTCAGGTATATGTTGAACACGCTTTAATTAATAATCATCACATTACGGTGAATTTACTGAAACTCTTTTATGCACGGTGTAAATTTTCACAAAATACTGAACATTTAGAGCATGAAATCAGTCAATCTCTTGATGCTATAGAAAGTTTAGATGAAGATCGTATCTTGAGATTATTTTTTAACACGATTTTGGCAACTTTACGTACCAATTATTTTCAAAATAAAGCATATTTATCCTTTAAACTAGATCCCAGTAAAGTACCTGACTTACCTGAACCGCGTCCGATGTTTGAGATTTTTGTCTATTCTCCGAGTGTTGAAGGGGTGCATTTACGCGGTGGAAAAGTAGCCCGGGGTGGCTTACGATGGTCAGATCGTCTTGAGGATTTTCGGACAGAAATTCTGGGCTTAGTCAAAGCACAACGTGTCAAAAATGCTGTTATTGTACCTGTAGGTTCAAAAGGCGGTTTTGTGGTAAAACGTGGCACAGGTATTGAATGTTATAAAATCTTTATACGTGGTTTATTAGATTTAACGGATAATATCATTGAGGGCACAATAGTCCCACCTGACAACGTGGTCAGATATGATACTGATGATCCTTATTTAGTCGTTGCAGCTGATAAGGGCACAGCAACTTTTTCAGATATTGCGAATGACATCGCCAAGGAATATCATTTCTGGTTAGGAGATGCTTTTGCTTCTGGGGGTTCTAGTGGCTATGATCATAAAAAAATGGCGATTACCGCACGAGGTGCTTGGGAATCTGTAAAACAACATTTTCGTGATTTTGGCGTCAATACACAAACACAAGATTTTACGGTGATCGGTATTGGTGATATGTCTGGTGATGTGTTTGGTAATGGGATGTTATTATCGCCACATATTCAACTTGTGGGTGCTTTTAATCATCAGCATATTTTTTTAGATCCTACGCCGAAAAACGGACTTCAAGAACGTCAACGTTTATTTAATTTACCCCGTTCCACTTGGGCAGATTATAATCCAGAACTCATTTCTACAGGCGGTGGGGTGTTTTCACGTCGCAGTAAAATGATCACGCTCAGTGCTCAGATACAAACACTTTTAAATATCCAAGCGAAAACTGTAAGCTCTAACACATTAATCCAAGCAATGTTATGTGCACCTGTAGATTTATTATGGAATGGGGGAATTGGTACTTATGTGAAGGCAGAGACTGAGCATCATACAGATGTGGGAGATAAATCTAATGATGCTTTACGTGTTAATGGAAAAGACTTACGTTGTAAAGTAGTGGGGGAAGGGGGTAATCTTGGCTTTACCCAATTGGGACGGATTGAATATGCTCTTAAGGGTGGGCGTATTTATACAGATGCGATTGATAATTCAGGAGGTGTTGATTGTTCGGATCATGAAGTCAATATTAAAATACTGTTGAATAAAATGACTCACAGGAATGATTTGCTCGTTGAAATGACCGAATCAGTTGCCAATTTAGTGTTAAAAAACAATTATGTACAAATACAATCCCTTAAAATTCCTTTAGCTTTATCTCCCCAAATGCTTGATGTGCATACCCGCTTTCTTCGATACTTAGAAAAACAAGGGCATATAGAGCGACATTTAGAATTTTTACCTAATAATAAAACTTTAGCAGAACGACGGGCAGCTCAACAAGGTCTAACTTCTCCTGAATTGTGTGTTTTACTCTCTTATAGTAAAATCACCTTGTATCAGGCTTTGCTAGAATCGGATTTAGTAGATAAACCATATTTCAAAACCATATTGGCAGATTATTTTCCAGATCCATTACCGAAACGGTTTGATAAAGAGATCGCATCACACCGTTTACACCGTGAAATTATTGCGACACAAATTAGCAATTTAGTGGTCAATCGTGGGGGAATCGTCTTTGTTTATATGTTAGAAGAGGAAACAGGACAAAAAATATCTGATATTGTTTCAGCATTTCTTGTCTCTTGTGAGATTTTTGAAATACACAAAATTTGTGTAGAGATTGAAACGCTTGATAATAAAATCAGTGCTGATGTACAAACACAATTAATGATGAGTACGCGTCAACATATTGAACGTACTGCTCGTTGGTTACTATGTCATCACCAGATGCCTTTAGAAATAAGCCAAACTATTCATGATTTTCACCCCGGTGTGATGAGATTAGTAAACAGTTTATTAAGTTTAATGGATCAAGCGGAACGAGATTCTTTAGAGCAGTCGGTTCAAGATTTAGTCACTTCTGGAGTACCTTTAGCATTAGCACATCGCATTGCTCATTTAGAAATCTGGTTATCCGCTTTAAATATTGTTAAAGTGAGCAATACTGTTGACATTGCTTTAGAAAATGTCGCCACAGTACATTTTTTGTTAGCAACGCGTTTAAAATTACATTGGCTTCGTCAAAAAATTGGTGATTTAGCACGCGATAATCGCTGGACTGCGTTATCACGTTCTACCTTACGTGATGAATTATCACGAACACACCGCAAGCTCACCACACTTGTCTTGCAAACTGAAGGAGATGTTGATATGTGGATGCTAAAAAACAAAAGACAAGTGGACAGGTATCAACAAGTATTATCGGATATTTCACATGTTGAAAAACCATATTTAGCGATGTTATCAGTCGCTTTACGGGAGATCCAGAATTTATTATGAATAACAACACGTCAGAAAATACTGATAATATTGCTACAAACGAGAATCAAAATGTTATTTTGATTCGTAACAAGAATGATGATAATAAATCAAATGATATCCGAATTTCTTTGCAACTCGCCGATCCAGAAGAAAGTACACAGACACAAAATGATGAAGAATCCATTGATTTTTTAGTTTATTGGCATATATTCAAAAAATATCTTGGAATCACTGTATTCCTCACCTTATTTATTGGGTTATTAGCAATACTTGTCGCATATTCATTACAACCCATTTATCGTTCAACAGCTTTTTTTCTACTTGAAATGGGCAAAAGTAATGTTGTACCTATTAATGATATTAATCAGGCTGGCAGAAGTGGTCGTTACGGCATTCATCCGTATCAATATGATTATCATATTAAAACTCAGATAGAAATCCTACAATATCGTGCATTATCTGAAAAGCTAGTCAAGAAACTTAAGTTAGTATCTCACCCAGTTTTTTTGCCTAAAAAAGACTCCTCAAGATTCAATATTAACTGGCGTCAGTGGTTCTCTGCATTATTACCCCCTTCTCCCCAAAAAAGACTTCTTTCAGACAAAGAAAAGCAGCAGCGTGTTGTGAATGCTGTGATGTACAATTTAAAAATTGACCAGATTAGAGATACCTTAATATTGGGTATTCGTTATGAATCTCCCAGTGCAAAATTATCAAGTCAAATTGTAAATACTTTGCTTGAATTGTATATTGAACAAGAATTTTTGGCCAAACAAGCCATGAGTAGTAAAGCATCTGAGTGGTTGACAAGTCGTATCAATAGTTTACGCAAAAATTTACTCAAATCTGAAAAGAAGTTGCAAGCGTATATGGAGAAGGAAAATCTTGTCAGCGTGACAGATGTGAAAAGTGTAGCCACGATACATATTGAACAAACAGTTGCGAATTTAGTAGAAGCACGTTTGCATCTTGCACAAACGAAAAGTGTCTATGCACAAGTTCAAAAATTAAAAAATAAATCTAGTCAGGCTTTTGAATCCGTACCAGCTGTGCTTAATCATCCACTTGTACAAGATTTGAAAAAAATAGAATTAGCAGCCAGTCGGAAAATTTCTGAGATGAAGGAATCTTATGGACGAAAACATCCTAATATGATTTCTGCTCAAGTGGAATTAAAAACCGCACGTTCGAATACTAATAAGCAAATTAAATTAGTGATTGGGGGCATTCTGAACGAGTATGAAATAGCCACTGCTAATGTGAAAGCACTGAGACAATATTTGCAAGAAAATAAAGCCATGGTGCAAAAAATTAACAAAAAGCACTATCGGCTTAAGGTATTGGAACGAGAAGTGGCTATGAATCGTAAATTGTATGATTTGTTTCTAACCCGTTTTAAAGAAACAGATGCTTTACAAGATATACAAACATTACAATCAACAGCAGGACGTATCGTTGAACCTGCTTTAGTAAGTACAATCCCTTATAAACCGCGAAAAACACGGATTGTGCTGATCAGTATGTTATTGGGTTTTATTTTCTTAAATATTTTGGCCTTTATGTATGAATATATTGACAATACTTTAAGCAATAGTGATGATGTTGAACAGAAATTAGGAATATCTATATTGGGTGCATTACCCAAAATTCCAGTCTCTAGAAAAGATGAATTAAAACCTCGTTTGATGTTTTTAAAAGAGCAAAACTCACAATTTGCTGAGTCTATTCGGAACATTCGTACGGGTATTATGTTGTCTGATGTTGATATCACTCAAAAGGTATTGTTGGTGACTTCTTCTATGCCCGGTGAAGGAAAATCAACGGTGTCTGTTAATGAAGCCTTTGCATTAGGACAAATGGGCAAAACGTTATTGATTGAAGCAGATATACGACGTCCCACGATGACGAAAACATTCGGATTAAATCGTAAAGCACCTGGTTTATCTGAATTAATATCAGGAACGGGCACATTTGAAGAATGAATTCATGAGATCGATGATGAGAATAGTATTGAAGGCAGTATTCATTTAATTCCCAGTGGTACAACAGTACCGCATCCGCTTGAATTGCTGGGTTCAGAACGCTTTAAAGCGGTGATGGAAAAATTAA
>DAOVZS010000033.1 GCA_030635005.1 Thiomargarita sp.
AGCTCTTTTTCGTTCTCCTCCGCTTAATCCACAAATACCTGAATGTGATGAACCGATCACTGTATTTAAAAATTTATGCAGTCTCTCTTTTTCAAAACCTAAATTGTAACCCGTTTGACGGATAATATGATCCCGTATTGCAGCTGCTAAGCCTATAAATTGGAGTTTTAAACAATAATTTAAAGATTGATATACAGTTAATTCTGGGATCATGATATCATCTTGTGGCAAATAACCGAGTAAATCTCGTATTTTGGCATAGTTTTTATGAACATTAATCGTTTCATGTGCTTTAGTGACAAATACTTGACCCATTGTCGGAAAGCGATACCCATTGACTAAATCTAATAAGGTACTTTTACCACACCCGGCAGGTCCCATAATTGCAGTCATTGTACCGGGTTTGGCCCGTATATAAGCACCCTTAGAAATTAATTTATCTGCCACTTTATAATATAAAGCGGTGCTTTCTAGCCCAACCCGACTGCGTCCTCTAAAAAGATGGGCATCAATACCAATAGGTGTTTTCCCCAATTTTATATTATTGCACCGTTTATAAACAATTTCTTGCCAATGTTTTTTAGGTAATTGATATTCATCAATACAAATGCCTGCTTGTGATCCCAAATCTTGAATAAATAAACGATCTCGTACACGTTTTAATAGGGCATGTTTAGCTGCAATCTCAGGAACTTCTGCAGAAGTAAAGCGAATACCACACGCTTTACTACTGCCTATTAAAAGATTAAAATCTCCCGTGAGATCTACAGAGGTATCAATGTTTAGCATTCAGAAACCAAATCTCTATCACTAAAAAAGAAACGATGATCCCCTATTTGTTGATAATTTTCATGTCCTTTACCCGCAATTAAAACGACATCACCGACTACAGCATGATGCATGGCGTAATGAATCGCTTGTGTACGATCGGGTATTACGGACACGGGTTGATCGCAACCTTGCAGAATATCATCAATAATAGATTGAGAGGATTCATGTCGCGGATTGTCATCTGTAATAATGACGCTATCAGCATACGTTTGAGCAATATTACCCATCATTCGACGTTTACCCTGATCCCGATCACCGCCACAACCAAAGACACACCATAATTTACCTTTTAAATGCAAACGTAATGCTAATAATGCTTGTTTTAAAGCATCCGGTGTATGGGCATAATCAATAATGAATGTCGCTTGATGGGCTTGTCCAAATCGTTCCATTCTGCCCGAAACGGGCGGAAGAACGGCTAATTGATTAAGGAGATCGGGTAAAGGAAATCCCATACTGAGCACAACAGTTAATGCTGCGATGACGTTACTTACATTAAAATCTCCGAACCAAGGACTGTATAACTGTCCTTTTCCCCAAGGTGTAAAAATATCTATGTGACATCCGTGCAGATCATAACTGCGAATAGATGCATACACATCAGCATGTTTGTGATGCAGACTGTAGCTGAGGGTATTAGGTATCGCAAGGCTTTGTCCAAAAGCATCATCAATGTTAATGATGGCTTTTTTTAAGGGTTTTACAAATAATTGCCGTTTTGCGTCAGCATACGCAGTCATCGTTTTATGATAATCTAAATGATCACGGCTTAAATTCGTTAAAACAGCCGTATCAAAATTGATCCCATTCACACGCCCTTGTACTAAAGCGTGTGAAGAAACTTCCATCACCGTTTGTGTGATGTTTTGTGCGTGCAATTGTGCTAATAATGCTTGTAAATGGAGTGCATGGGGTGTTGTATGCTCTCCTAATTGCAAAGCACCATAAATCCCATAACCTAAAGTACCCAATAAACCACAAGGGGCATACGGATGTAATAAATACGCAATAATATGGGAGACAGATGTTTTGCCATTTGTGCCTGTAATCCCAATTATATGCATATGACGGGAGGGATGCTTATAAAAACGAGCGGCAATATTTCCGATTTCTTGAGATAATAGAGGTTGTGATAGACAAGGGATACTGCCTTCTAACAGTTCAAAACGATAATAGGACGCTTCTTTAAGCACCGCAACTGCCCCATTTTTTAAGGCAGATTGAATATACACCTCACCTTCTGTTTGTGTGCCTCGCAATGCAAAAAAAATATCACCGTGTTGCACTGTACGACTGTCTAAACTTAAACCCGTGACAGGAATATTGGAAAGTGAATCGTTGTTCAATAATTCGTTTAAACGCATCATTGTTCTAATAATTGATAATCCCGTAACCAATTTAAGGCGTTTTGAACATCCTGTGATACGTCTAATGTGGTGGTTTGAAAATGTGATCTCACCGCCTCATTCATTTGTGTCTGTGTATGTGCACCATCACATAAGGACCAAATAACCCGTGCGGTGGGATTTAATACATATACTTTTTTGGCAATAGGATCATGTAACATTAATTCTTGTTCTACCTCTGTCGCCCGTACGTCTTTACGACTGACATAAGTCATTAATCATCTCCACTGTGTGATCTAATCTACCCGGTGTCAACTGATAACAGTTGACCTGTTTGAGCATTTTAACAAGCGGTTGAATTAAACCTACCGCATTTCCTTGCTCATTTTCTTGCACTAATACGGATTGAGCACCGCCTAAAAAATATCGTAATAAACTGATAGCAGCGGTGAGTTTAGACATAGCAGTTATCTGGGGTGTTTGCTTATAATAAGTGGGATCAACAGCTGTTTCATTCACATCTAACACTAAAATGCCCTGTGCGTCACATGCATTATAAAGGATATTTAAATCTGCTTCTTTTATTTTGAAGGTTGGAAATCCGTATTGTGTTGGAGGCGTGATCCAAATCTGTTGTAACTGTTTTGATAGGTTTTGGGGTAAACTTTCCAAGGTGATGTTACAAAGTCTCTCATCTGCTTGTTTAGGACGTTGTATCATAAACAAACAAAAAGGTTGGCACGTATTTCCCATTAATGTACTGGATAAATGAATGGCTGTGCGCTCTTGTGTTTTAATGGCGATATCATGTGTAGGAAAATCCCAAGCAAAGTCTTGAAAAACACGCCTTGTTCCAGCACGTATCCATAAACAGCGGGGATAAGGAGTGAGCGTGCCCGTACTTAAATTCAAAGCAGCGGTTTCATCAGACAATAGCTTAAATCCTTTACGTACTAAAGCCAGTGCAAGCGTTGTTTTACCACACCCTGAATCTGCTGCAATAATGACCCCCTTTTTTCCATGTGATAAGGCTGCCGCATGAAACAGTAAATGTGAACGGATATGTGCTAAAAAATGACGTAAGATAATCCCATGTGCGAGGGCAGGTAATAAGGATGTATTGTCAACAATATGGCAAAAATCATGCGTATGAATACCAGATTTTCCCCCAATTTGTGTCAAAACATCGTATCTCAACTTATCGCCCTTTTTGTCTTGTTCTGTGAGTGCAAAACGCCGAAACATCGCTTCCATTAAAGTCAGGGTTTCTGCATGATCAGAACGTAATTCAATATAATGATCAAAAAAACGATATTTTTGTATTTTCAAGTGGAATATTGCCGATCCAAAATAATGTAGAATACATCACTATTATGTATATCTCAAGATAATTCGATCTTTTAAGTAAATCATGTTTCAGACTAATACATTAAAAAATACCTTGTCCAAAACACTGTTGAATGATGAGGCAGTGCGTGTAAGTATACCCGCATTAATTCGACTCAATCAAGCAGCCAGTACGTTACCCCGTTGGCCTTCTGCGAGAATCCGTGCCCAACAAAGTGGAAGTTTTCTTTCCAGTTTTCGGGGAAGAGGCATGGAATTTGATGAAGTACGTCCTTATCAAGAAGGGGATGATATGCGTAGTATTGATTGGCGTGTCACCGCACGAACAGGAAAAGTTCATACCAAACTTTTTCATGAAGAGCGAGAACGTCCTGTTTTTTTATGGGTTGATTATCGTGCTCCCATGTTTTTTGCAACACGCGGTGTTTTTAAATCAGTTTTAGCTGCACAAGCAGCTGCTTTGTTGGCTTGGCATGCCTTGCATCATAATGATCGGGTAGGCGGACTCATTTTTTCTGAAGAAACCCATCATGAATTAAAACCACAACGTGGTAAACATTCTGTACTCCAATTTATCAAACAACTGGCACAGATGTCACATCAATCGTCTCAAGACAATAAAAATGCGGCAGAATATGCGTTAGGGCGTTTACGTCATCTCGCACGTCCCGGTAGTTTGCTGTTTCTCATCAGTGATTTTCGTTATTGGAATGCAAAAACAGAATCACATTTAGTGCATATTGCAAGACATAGTGATGTGGTGATGTTATGTCTTCATGATCCTTTAGAAAGTCAATTACCGCCTGCAGGTAGATATCGTCTCAGTAATGGGATTCGAGACACCATGCTTAATACGATTGATTCTAAAAAAGTCACACAATATCATCAACGTTTTAAAAAGCATCAAGCTTATTTGCAGAATTTAGCACAGCAACATAGAATTTTATTATTATCTGCATCAACAACAGATAATCCCCTCTCTGTATTACAAAAAGGCTTAGGCTTAGCTTAGCGTATCAAAATGTATGTTCGCATACATTTTTAACATAAATATTATAAACACTCATGAAACAAAATGTATTAATTATTGGAGCAGGTGGGGTTGCCAATGTGGTTGCTCATAAATGTGCGCAACATAATGATGTGTTAGGCAATATTTGTATTGCTTCTAGAACGCAAAGCAAATGCGATCGCATTATAGACAGTATTCACAGAAAGCATCATTTAAAAAATAAGCATCATAAACTCTATTCTCAGCCCTTGGATGCGATGAATATTGCTGATACTGTCCAATTAATTAAAGAGAGTCAGACCCAAATTGTGATTAATGTAGGCATCACCTTTATCAATATGTCTGTATTGCAAGCCTGTCTTGAAACAGGGGCTGCTTATTTAGACACTGCGATTCATGAAGAACCTGATAAAATTTGTGAAAAACCGCCTTGGTATGCTAATTATGAATGGAAATATTTAGATGCATGTCGTGAAAAAGGCGTCACCGCTATTTTAGGGGTTGGTTTTGATCCCGGTGTTGTTAATGCGTATTGTGCCTATGCTGTTAAACATGATTTTGATGAGATTGATACGATAGACATTATGGATGTCAATACAGGTGCACATGATCAATATTTCGCCACTAATTTTGATCCTGAAATTAATTTTAGAGAATTTACGGACAAACAATGGAGTTGGATTAATCGGCAATGGGTTCATAACCCCGTCCATTTTAAAAAGAAAACCTATCCCTTTCCGCAACTTGGGACACAAACCATTTATTTAAATGGACATGATGAAATACATTCTTTATCCAAAAATATAGATGCGCATACGATTCGTTTTTGGATGGGTTTTAGTGATCATTATATTAATTGTTTTACGGTGCTTAAAAATATCGGATTATTGTCAGAACAACCCGTCACCACTGCCGAAGGACAAGAAGTTGTGCCCTTAAAAGTGGTGAAAGCCTGTTTACCTGATCCTGCGTCTTTAGCACCAGAATATACAGGTAAGACCTGTATTGGCAGTCTTGTCAAAGGCAAAAAAGAGGGCAAAGAACGGGAAATATTTTTGTACAATATTAGTGATCATCAACAATGTTATCAAGAAGTTGAATCTCAAGCGATCTCCTATACTGCAGGCGTTCCCCCTGTTGCAGCAGCCATTCTCATTGCACAAGGCACATGGGATGTCAAAAAAATGGTCAATGTAGAACAATTAGATCCTGATCCCTTTATCAACTTATTAAATACAATGGGATTGCCGACACTAATACAGCGGAACGAAAAATAAAGGCATAATGGCTCTCCTGAATTTTAGGAGAGTAATAATGCACGCATTGAAAGATAGCCTAGGGCAGATTCCTAGATTTGATGCTCATATTCAATCAACAAAGGCGCATGATCAGAAAAACGTTGATCTTTATAAATACGTGCAGTGCGTACCTTATCTTTCAAATTTGGAGTAATGATCTGATAATCAAGGCGCCATCCCGTATTATTAGCCCAAGCGTGTCCACGATTGGACCACCATGTATATTGTTCACTCTCTTGATTCACGACGCGAAACGCATCAACAAATTTAGCCGAACTCAATAATTCATCCATCCAAGCCCGCTCTTCAGGTAAAAATCCTGAATGATTTTGATTACTACGCCAATTTTTGATATCAATTTTTTTATGAGCAATATTCCAATCCCCACAAATAATATATTCTTGTGTTCCTTCTTCTAATTGTTGTAAATAGGGTAAAAATCGATCCATAAAACTAAATTTTAAGGCTTGCCTGTGCTCTCCTGAACTGCCAGAATGCATATATAAAGAGACAATATTAATATTTGAAAAACGGGCTTCTAAATAACGCCCTTCACAATCGATATCACTCCATCCTATCCCGCGAATGACGCTCTTTGGTTTTTGGCGACTATATAACGCCACACCACTATATCCTTTCTTTTCAGCATCATGATAATAACAGTGATAACCTGCAGGATGAAATATCGGATCTGTTAATTGATGTTGTTGTGCTTTTGTTTCTTGAATACACACAATATCGGGATTTTCCTGCGTCAGCCAAGTAAAAAACCCTTTTTTAGCAGCAGCACGTATACCATTAAGATTGACGGTGATAATCTTCATTATAGCTTGTATTAATTTTTTTAATGCGTTATGATGTAGTTTAAATACTTACAAATAAATGATATGAGGAGTTTGCTACATGAGTGTTGAGAAATTTTCTCCTTCAATGCGCATAATCCACTGGATTATGTTTATTCTATTCACCATTTTGTTTGTAGTAGGCTTTGTTATGGTAGAATTCAAGGCATCCGAACCTTGGAATATGTATAGTTTTCACAAAGCAACGGGTGTATTAGTTTTTTTATTTGTGGCCCTTAGGTTAATACTGCGTTGGCATACCCCCATTCCCCCCCCTGCTGCTGACATTAAACCATTAGAACATTATATTGCTCAAATAACTGTATATGTGCTTTATTCATTAATGATTTTGGTACCCATCACAGGATACGCCTTATCAAACATACATGGATATTCCGTCAGTTTATATGGCTTACCCCTCCCTGATTTATTTTCAGCCGTCGAATCTTGGGAACATACGAGTAGTGAAATCCACGAATATGCAGCCTATATTTTTTTAGGCGTCATTGGATTACATTTGCTTGGAGTGATTAAACATCATATTAAAGGGCAAGATGTGTTACATCGTATTACGTAACGGTCGCACTTTCAGGGCTTATATCCTTTCCCTGAAAGGGCATCACATGAATTACTTTTTACAAAACACCCCTCCGTTTAATCTCTAAATAACGATTCACCATCATCACAGGCAATTGCTCAGGTTCTGTATCTAACACCATCAAACCCCGTTTCTTTAAAGTATCATGTGCCTGATGACGCGCATTTAAATAACTCAGGCAAGCGGTATGGCGTATCGCATCATCAAAAGTATTAACGGGTTTGTCTAAGACTTCCTTAAAAATACGTTCTTGTAAACTGCCCACTAACACAAGGTGTTTTTGACGAAGTATTTGTAATGCAGGATATAATTCATCATTATCATCATCACGTAAATTTGAAATCAAAATGACTAAAGACCTTTTTTTTAAACGATGTATCAACTGCGTCGCTGCTCTTAAATAATCGCTAGTATGCGTAGTGGGTTGTAAGTCATAGACAGTATTTAAAATAATATTAAGGGTATTCATACTTTTACGCGGTGCTAGCCACCGTTCTTCACCGCTAAAACTCATTAATCCTAAAGCATCTCCTTGTCGTAAAGCCACATAAGAGAGTAATAAAATAGCATTTAAAGTATGGTCAAAATGTGATAATGTACCATCTTGTGCCAACATACCCCGCCCACAGTCAATTAAAAAGACAATCTGCTGATCACGTTCATCTTGATACTCTTTAGAAATCAATTTTTTTTGACGAGAAGTCGCATTCCAATCAATTTGACGCAACGCATCACCTGAACGATATTCACGAAGTTGTTGAAATTCTAAACCTTCTCCCCGTCGTTGCAGTTTACGTATGCCTAATTGTCCTAATTTATTTTCAGTCGCAAATAAGGCATATTTTGTAATGACAGAAAAATTAGGATACACACGTATGGATGTTTTAAGTGTAATATAACGAGCATATTTCCAAAAACGTAAAGGAGAGCTTAATAAAACATGTATCCCTGAAAATTGTGTTGTGCCCCGTTGTTTGGGACGTATTTTGTAGCAAATTTTCAAAGTAGACGTACCCGAAATGCTCAGGTTTTGAGGTAATCCTTGTAAATCAGCAGTTAGCGGATAATCATCAAAAATATCTATCACGTATTGTTGAGATGTTTGATTATGCACACTTAAATACACCTCACTCCACACACCTAAAGACAAAGAACCTTGTACATGACGCGTGATTTGAAGTATAGGCAATCTCCAAACAGACCACGCATCAAAAAATGCACATACGAATAAACCCAGACCAAAAATATACCAATATATAAGCATATTTACTTGTATATAAGCTGCAACAGCCAGTATCAACCACACTGCCAATCCTAAAAAAGAAAAATATGCAGGTTTCATATTTAAATCCTAGGCACTGCTATCTTCTGTAATACCGCCTTCAATACACTATCCACATCATGTCCCTCAATTTCTAATTCAGGTGCTAAGGCAATACGGTGACGTAAAGTCGCTAAAGCAATATTTTTAACATCCTCTGGAATCACAAAATCACGTTCTGATAACAAAGCATAAGCACGGGAAGCACGAATTAATGCAATACTCGCACGAGGACCTGCCCCAATACTGATTCCTGAAAAAGTACGTGTACTACGTACAATATTCACCGCATAATCATAAACACGAGCATCAATGCGTATACTTGCCGTAACCTCTTGCAGCTTAATGATATCATCTGTGTTAATAATCGCATTTACAAGACTGACATCCAAACTTTCGCCTACAGTGTTGGAAGTGATTTGTTTTACTAAACGGGTTTCTTCTGCCAAAGTGGGATAGTCAATACGAATTTTCAGTAAAAAACGATCCAATTGTGCTTCTGGTAAAGGATAGGTACCTTCCTGTTCGATTGGATTCTGGGTGGCAAGTGTCATAAAAGGCGGTGAAACAGTCAAGGAACGGCCTTCAATAGTCACTTGTTTTTCCTGCATCACTTCTAATAAAGCAGCTTGTGTTTTAGCAGGTGCCCGATTAATTTCATCTGCTAATAATAAGTGTGTAAAAATAGGACCTTTTCGAATATGAAATTGTTCACTTTTCATATCATACATCGCATGTCCTGTCACGTCACTGGGCATTAAATCTGGCGTAAATTGGATACGTGTAAATTTTCCCTTAAATGTTTTTGCCAACGCTTGCACTAATAATGTTTTACCTAAACCGGGAACGCCTTCAATCAAAACATGTCCTGCTGCTAATAAGGCAATAAGAATATGATCAATCACTTCTTCTTGACCCACGATCGCACGATTAATTTCAGTGCGTATTTGTTTCAGTATGTCAATCGCTTTGCTGATGTCTTCAGAGGTAGTGCTCATAATCTGTTATAATTTTGCCCTAATTTTGCTTAGAATTTTGATGTGATGTGTGAAAGTATAAGCATGTTGAGAGGTGTGTTGTATATGCAAAGCGGTGTCAATATCATTCACTTTGATATCCGTGATCTGTGATAAAGCCTGATTGAGTTCGCTGGACGATAAGCCATTCCATTCAGGATAGGCAAAAGCGATACGTGTGAGCAAGGTTTGTCTGGCACTGTCTAATAAAATATGAGCATGTTTATGACGCCACAAAAAATGACCACTGGCTTCTACATGTTCAAGTAAACGCCGATGATGACGTGATGGTGGGGGAAACACTGAACCAAAACGACGACTGACATGCCAGACCCAAAACAAAACTAATAGGCTTGCACTGAGGATCACCATCCATAGCGTTTGCCATAATGATGGGGGTACTGTATTAATGACATTTGTGGGAGTTCCCAACCATATTGTACCCTTTGTTTCTTCAACTAAAGCCCATAAAAAATAAGCATGATCATATGTATCAATATGATGATTTGTCATAAAATCCATATCACTGAACACACTTATTAGCCCTGCTCCTGATTCAAAAGAAAGGAAATGTGTCCCATATTGGCTTTTAATGTTTTTTATAATCGAAAAATAGTGCTTTCTTTCAATAGAATAATCAGAATGAAAAGCCACTGTTAACGACTTGTTATTCCAAATAATAGGGATAGTTTTGTATGGAGGTATAAGATGCCTATTATGTGTGTGATGAGTGATATTCAAATTTGAAAGATCATTACTCGTTATCATTAAATGCCCACCGCTTTGCATCCAAACATCTAATTGTTGTTCTTCCACTTCTGTTAGGGAAGGGTTTATAAGTATAAGGATGTCTTGTTTTTCTAAAAGAGAGAAGGATTGTGTGTTTTTTACCCGTGCTCCCATACGTTGCAATAGTTTCTCAGCGGCTAACAAAGGATTATCACGGGCTTTTCCTTGAAATCCTGTTTCTATCACTTCTGAGACATATTCAAAATTATTGTAAAACCAATAAGATAACAAAGACAGTAGAATAAGTATAATGATAATAGAGCGATGTTTCATGAATGTGTGATAACATAAGTGATAATGCTTATAAAATAACCTATTTTTTTAAAAACGTAACAATATTTATAATATGTTAAATGATCAAGAGCGCGTAAAGAAGCAATTTATATTAAAATTATATGAGTATCTTGCAATAAAAAATCCATATTGGCGTGGACGACATCTGATGCAATTGATACAGTCTCCTGAAAAAACACAAAATTTCTTTTATCAGTATAGCTACAGTTTACTTGCTCCAATCTATGCAACATTTGTTCTGGGTGTTATAGAACAAATAAAAGAAAAACGTATACAAAACGTTTATTTTCTAGCCAGGGAAGGGGAATTATTTATGAAGATTTTTGAAAAAATGGCACCTTATTATTTAAAAAAAGAAAATTTTCCAGAAATTCATTATCTTTATGTCTCACGAAAATCAACAGCATTAGCAGCAGTCGCTAATGGCTTATCCCATGAATTATCTATGATTCCCCTTTACAATGCAAAACAAAAAGGTATCGCCTCTATTTTTCAAGTCTATGGACTTCCATTTGAAACATTGACCCCTATTGCTCAGAAATTTGGATTTTCAAATATAGAAGAACCTATTTATGATTTCTATGATTCAAGATTGTTAAATTTATTAACACATATCCCATTCCAAAAAATCGTATGCAAACACGCTATAAAAAACAAACAACTATTGAAACAATATTTGACACAACATGGATTTTTTGAGAAAAAACAGGTGGCTTTTGTCGATATTGGATGGAATGGCACGATTCAAAAGTTTATTCAGGATACATTTGTTGAAATTCCTGATTTTCCGCATGTGCATGGATTGTATATGGCGTATGTTGATGGATTACAATATACATTTGTGCCTGAAAAAAGTTCTGTGATGGGGATACTTTATGATGAACGTGATAAAGAACCCACAAATGATGCGTTTAAATATTTTGAAGAACTTTTTGAAGAAAGTGCACGTGCAACACATGCAACAACAATAGGATATACTGAAAAACAAGGCATCGTACATCCTATCTTTCAAAACGATTTGAGCCATAGCCGTCGTCAAGAAATCATACAAAACAAACAATTACAACAGTCACATCAAGGTATTCTCGATTCTGTTGATGAATTGATCAAAGCAATAAAAAATACCCAATACAATTTTTTAGATATTAAACCTTTTATACTCACAATGGTTGAAAGAAGTATTGTATTTCCACAAAAAGAGGAGGTAAATCAACTACTCGCAGTAAGCCATTCGGAAGATTTTGGCACTGATGTCTTAATGGACTTTGCACATGATAGAATACATTTTCGACAAGCGATACGTAACCCCTGGCATTTTCTTAAAATATTGCGACATTCTAATTGGCGGTATGCTGTACTGAGTGACGTCAATATTCCAGCAAGCAAAACATTATTAAGATTGTTTGATATTTTAAGACGTTTTTAACAGCGTATATTTAATTACAATCATCTCCCTGAAGTGTTTTAATAACAGAGTTCATAATTTTCATACGCTTTGCTTGAATCCCCGTTGCTATTTGAAAAGCCTTCTCATTATTACCCGCATAAATTGCTGGAATAATGCCCGTTTCACGAGTTTGTTTAAATTCAGTCCATGTTTTTTTGAAAATCATCACATGGACATCATTAGTTTTATCTTGATCGTTTAACAGATGATTAAGTTCTTTTTCTAATGCAATAGTTGCGTGAACAATCTGTTTTTTGAGCACATTTTGTTCAGTATTCTCTGTTGACATCACCATCATCATTAAATTCAAACGTGCATCTGCTAAAGCAATTTTAGCATTACAAATGCTTGCAGCTTGCACCATTGGTGTCACTAAACAAGCTATCATACAGCTCATTACAAGTAATTTCATATTCATCGCGGCATCCCTAAGTTTATTTTGTACCATACAAAGATTTGCATTGACGCTTATTTTTAAGTACTGATTCGCAATAAGGCAACATTTTTTTTGCAGGAACCAGACAATTATCATCATAGACAGAATCCAAAGACCATCTCACATAATCAAGACGTTGTACCCAACGCCACAAATTTCCAGCACTGTGACAACTGGGATCACGCCCCCGAAGTTTTTTGGCGATCGTAACTGCTGCTGCACAATCTCCTGCACTCTCCAATTCCCCACAATAATACATATGTGTCGCCAAAGCACCCCATTGATTATAATCAACTTCTCCCATAAATAGTTTCATAGTCATGCATCGGACTACTTGTCCCCCCCGCTCAAAAGCACGCATATAATTGTCAGATTCACACCCTGCCAACTCTTCTGTTCCGCGTGCATCTTCAGCAGTCGCCCGAAGCCCCAAATCATCAACAAGAGTACACCAAGACTGACGTGTTTTTTTACCAATCAAAAAACCTGCTCTCATCACAGTGGATAATTGCTTTTTATTAAGTTTCATGCATAATAATTGTTGGGGAGACAAACCAGACGCTTCTAAGCATTGCACGCCTGCCTTCCATTCCGTATCGGGGACTGCAGCAGTCACTAGACTACTTAACATGAGTCCTACTACGATTCCTAGCATTCTCTGAGTCATATTTCCTCCTGTTTATCGACGTAATATTATTGTTTCAAGTACTAATAGTAATACTGAAATCATATTTGCCAACATTGCACCGCTTGCTAACGATACAATACTGGACATGACTTCTGGAGTAGTCCCTATTTTATCAATATGTTCTGCAACTGCCCAAACAATAGCAGCAGCAAACAATTGCAAATCAGCGACTAAACTGGTCGCTAATAATAAAGCACCCACATGTGAACGATCTCCAAATTTGAAGACAGTGGCTACTAAACTGATCAGTAAAGCTGCTGCCAATTCATAAACATTATGGTGGGCTGGATTGTCTATGTCGCCCAAAACAAATCCAAAACTTAAGCTTAAAGCCATGACAATGAAAAATCCAAATACAATTTTTTCAGGATTCATCGTTTTTTTATGAGCTCGTAGGCATCACTTTTTCCACCATAGATAAGAAATTATGTCGCATCCGTTGTTTTTCTCTATGATATGACAGTCCTGTTCCAGCAGGTATAAGTCGTCCCACAATTACATTTTCCTTAAGTCCTCGCAAATCATCACATTTTCCATTAACAGAGGCATCTGTTAATACCCGGGTTGTTTCTTGGAAAGAAGCTGCTGAAATAAAGGAATCAGTCGCTAATGATGCTTTTGTAATACCTAATAATTTTGGAGTGCACGTAGCCAATTCTTTATCAGTACCAGATAATTGATCATTTTCTTCTTTCAAGCGAGATTTATCAATCAATTCACCCCGCAACAGTGGTGTATCCCCTGGATTCAGTACCATCACTTTACGTAACATTTGTCGTACAATGACTTCGATGTGCTTATCATTAATTTTAACTCCTTGAAGTCGATAGACTTCTTGAACTTCATTAACGATATAATTTGCTAAAGCGGTTGCACCATTAATACGCAAAATATCATGTGAATTGGGAGAACCATCTACAATTTCTTCCCCCTTTTCAACATTTTGACCTTCAAATACATTAGTATGTCGCCATTTTGGAATTTTAATTTCGTTAGTATCTCCGTTGAGGCTAGTAATAATAATCCCTTGCTTAGTACGTGTATCCTTTCCAAATCTTATAGAACCGCTTAGCTCTGCCAAAATAGCGGGATCTTTAGGAACACGTGCTTCAAATAGGTCGGCGACACGAGGTAACCCCCCTGTGATATCACGCGTTTTCGAGGTTTCTTGTGGTAACCGTGCAATGACATCGCCCACTTTAACTTGTATACCATTTGTTACATTGATAATTGAGCGGGGAGGCAAGAAGTATGCTGCAATTCTATCAGTATCTGGTAAATAAATATCATTGCCAGCCTCATCTTCTAGTTTAATTATTGGACGCAAATCTTTAGCATGAGTAGGACGTTGCTTGGGATCTGTGACGATAATACTGGTCAAACCAGTATGATCATCCATTTCCCGATTCACAGTAATACCTTCTACCACATCCGTTAATTTTATTATCCCAGAAACTTCTGTAATAATAGGTATCGTATGTGGATCCCAATTAGCAACCACTTGCCCCGCTTCCACATTTTCATTATCATTTATATTTAACACAGCACCATAGGGTACTTTGTACCGTTCACGATCGACACCAAATTCATCAAGAACATTAATTTCACCAGAACGCGAAATGGCTACCCATTTTATTTCGCCTGCCTCATTTTGCTGTTCTAATAATTTTAGGTTTTCAAATTTAACAGAACCTTTAGACTTAACAGAAATATGATCGACTGCAACAGCACGTGAAGCCGCCCCCCCAACGTGAAATGTTCGCATTGTAAGCTGTGTGCCAGGTTCTCCAATGGATTGGGCTGCCACAACACCCACCGCTTCGCCAATATTGACAATATGACCCCGTGCTAAATCACGTCCGTAGCATTTAGCACACACACCAAAACGTGCTTCACAAGTAATGGCAGAACGGACTTTAACACGAACAATACCTTCTGTTTCTAATTGTTCTACCCGTGTTTCATCTAGTAAAACACCTGCTTTAAAAATAGGTTTTTCAATCTTGGGTTTGTAAACATCTTCTGCTAATACGCGTCCCAAAACACGTTCATGCAAGGCTTCTACAACATCTCCCCCTTCAATCAAAGGTATCATATCTAAACCTTTATGAGTGCCACAGTCATATTCATGAACAACCATATCTTGAGCAACATCAACAAGTCGTCGTGTTAAATAACCGGAATTTGCTGTTTTTAATGCAGTATCCGCCAAACCTTTACGAGCCCCATGTGTAGAAATAAAGTATTGCAAGACATCTAAACCTTCACGAAAATTAGCAGTGATGGGTGTTTCAATAATAGAACCATCTGGTTTTGCCATTAAGCCACGCATCCCAGCTAATTGTCGAATCTGAGCAGCAGAACCACGTGCCCCAGAATCTGCCATCATATAAATAGAATTGAACGAAGGTAACGTGATATCATCACCATTCTTATCTTTGAAGATTTCTGTGCCTATTGCCTTCATCATCGCTTCTGCAAGTTTATCATTGGTATGTGACCAAATATCAACTACTTTATTATAACGTTCGCCAAAAGTGACCAATCCTGACGCATACTGTTCTTCAATTTCTTTGACCTCCAATTCAGCCTTTGCAATAATATCTTTTTTGTCAGTAGGAATGGTTAAGTCTTGAATACCGATTGAAATGCCTGCACGGGTAGCATATGAAAAGCCAGTGTACATTAATTTATCAGCTAACACGACAGTAGATTTTAGCCCCAGCTGACGATAACTAATATTAATTAAATTAGAAATCTGCTTTTTCGTCATATCCTTGTTAATTAACTTGAAAGCCAAGCCCTCTGGCAAAATCTCAAATAGTAATGCGCGGCCCACTGTAGTCTCTACAGTAATACGTGAATTATTAGCAGCTGGCAAACGCACCGTAATGTCCGCATGTAAATCAATGACCCTATTTTGATAAGCACGATGCACTTCGTTAAGATCAGCAAACTTCATACCTTCACCCTGCACCCCGATCTGTTGTCGGGTCATAAAATAAAGTCCTAACACAACATCTTGCGAAGGAACGATAATGGGTTCACCATTAGCAGGAGACAAAATATTACTGGTGGACATCATCAATGCCCGTGCTTCTAATTGAGCTTCAATTGAAAGTGGTATATGATTTACTATTTGATGGCCATCAAATTCAGCATTAA
>DAOVZS010000081.1 GCA_030635005.1 Thiomargarita sp.
AAATAAATAGCACACCTCCCTTTTTTTATAGCATATTCAGTAATATATTTCTGAAAACCAAAAAGATAATTAGGCATGAAAACAGGATCAAAACCAAATTGTCCTGATAGGTGAGTTTTTTGTATTAAAAAATCTTGTGAAATCGTGATGCGTTTGAGTTCATTTTCTAATTCAAGAATGACTTCTTGCGCTTGGGCTTCTTGTGTTTGTGCAGTACGCCAGGTAAGTTTGGCTTGATTATGTTTTAAAATCGCATCATCTGGTAAAATGATCACCGATTCCAATGTGAGTAATTCTGTTTTAAGTTCTTGATAACGTCGTAATTGTGGACGTGTACGTTGAATACGGTGTAAACGGTGTTGTACCGTGCGGCAATTTTGTAGATGTTGTGTTAATTTTGTTAGTTTTTCTTGTGTTTGTGCTAAATGTGTCGCTTGTTCCGTCCATTTATGAGCGGATAAAGAATGGTCAAAAATATCTTGTTTGGCGTTTTGATAATCAGAAATAGCTTTATTTAAGAGCGGTTTACTCGCACGTGTTTTGAATAAACACTCTTTTTCTTTATCCAATTCTGCTAAAACGTCATGTATTTTTAAACTGCCTGTACCTGCTTCAAATAAGCTTTCACCGACATCTCCCCCGCCTTGCAACAAATCTTCTCCCCCTTGTCTCAACCGCTTGTGATCAAAACAACATAAGGCTGTAAATTGAGCCTCTTTCATACCACCCAGAAAGGGATCTAAGCATTCTTCATTTAAAGGATTATTATTATGGATATCCAATAAAGTATTTTTACGTCCTTTTCGGCGATAACATAACAATTTTTCTCCTTCTGCATTAATGAGATGTGCACCAATGCGTAATTTTGTAGTGGAATGAAGATGAGCATCCAGTGTGCGTTCTGGAATTCCAAAGAGTAAATGAGTTAAAGCGCGGCGTAAACTACTTTTCCCTGCTTCATTTGCACCATAAATAAGGTGTAAACTGGGTTGTTTTGCAGAAAAATCTAATATTTTATTGGTAAATAACCCAAAAGCGATTAAGTCTAATTGTAAGATTTTCATCTGAGTCATATTATCATAAAATGTTATTATAATAAATAATAAAATTTGTTATACTGACTTCCTTCAAATAGAATAAATTATTGATAAAATCAATCTTTACCATAAAAGAAACTAATTCATAGGAATATTTTAAACATGCCAAGAGAAAATTTTTACAATCTTTTAGAAATTTCTCCGTCTGAAAATGATGTTGATAAGATCAAAGCTGTTATTAAGAAAAAACAGTTGCAATGGTCATCACAGCGTAGTCATCCTACAAAAGGGCGACAAGCACAACAATATTTGGAGTTGATTAAAGAAATCACAAAAGTGATGACGACGCCTAAACTGCGTCAAGCAGAGGCTAAAGCAGTCCATGCTCTTTTAGAAGAAGCTGAAAAAGAAAAGTTCAAGGAATTAGATGAATATATTGATGGTTTTTCTTTAAAAGGAAAAATATTACCTAAAGAGCTCGATAAACTGGCCAGTACTTTTCCTAATATTCCTGTTGAAAAAATTAGGAGTAGAATCCAAGTTCCTATTGTCCAAGATGACTTATCAGACGGTAAAAAACCGAACTTATTAAATAAGACTACCATTGATGTCATTGCGGACAGCCTGAAAATTATTGGAAAATCCTCTTTATACTACTTTTTAGATATTAATCCTGATGCGTCTCTGACTAAGATTCAAAGCGCTATTAAGAAAAAAGATATTGAAATTAAGAAGGTAGCCAGAAAAGATGCGGTGATCACAGCGAGTACGATGCTTGTTGGACAATGTATCAATATTTTCAAATCTTCCGAAATGCGTCAAGCGTATGATGTCATTTTAGATCAAAAACGCCTTGTTTTATTATATAAAGCCATTGAGATGGCAGGCACAACAGGCAATATTTCTTTAGAAGAATACAAACATTTGCTTAAAAAAGCGGTTCATCTCGGTTTAGAAGAAAAGAAAACACATCAATATATTAAGGAATATTGCACATTAAATGGTATTATATGTAAAGCTTCTCTTTTATCACGACGATTAATATTGGAAGTCAGTCTATTGTGTGTGATGTTTGGAATCATTATTTGGCTTGTTGTTCAAAATCCCTTTCAAACTACTCTGATCATTGAAAAAATACCTGTGATCACAATCAAACCCATTCCCGAAAAACCTAAAGAAATTAATATTCCCAGTTTATTAGCACAATGTAACACGCTAACACATTTGTCAAAAAAAGTGCTGTGTTATCAAAAGATATTAGAAGAAAATCCTGAGAATAAGATTACCTTGTTGGTTTTAGAAAACCTTGAAAGCCATTATATTGCTTTAATAGAAGGGGCTTTGAAGCAACAGAATGTTCAAGAGATAAAAAAGAATCTCGCACAATTACAGATAGTCAATCCTAAATCTCCTCAAATAACGACTTTTCAAGAAAACTTGTCTACTCTTGAATTTTCTTTATTGTTATTACGTTGCAAAAAACATTTTGACGAAAAACGTTTTGCGTCAGGGCATGAGAATGCAGCCACGTGTTATCGACAAGTCTTAAAAATAGATCCTAAACATGAGAGTGCATTAACACATTTAAAGACGATGGAAACGCATTATATTTCTTTGATAGAAGATACCTTAAGATGTCAAAAAAGTACTAAAACTCAGCAATATATAACGAGTTTACAGACTATCACGCCTAAACATCCTAAATTAGAGATCTTTCAAAAACAATTGTCGGATGCCACAAGATTTTGCGATTATTTAAAAGATGAGAGCTTGGGACCCGAAATGGTGTGGATTCCAGCGGGTACTTTTAAAATTGGTGATCTTCAGGGAGACGGTGGTTTTGATGAACAACCGGTGCATAGCATATCTATTAAGTCTTTTGCAATGGGGAAATACGAAGTCACTTTTGCAGAGTATGATAAATTTGCAACAGCAACTAATAGACTCCTTCCCGAAGATAAAGGATGGGGACGTGCTAATCGTCCTGTGATTAATATCACTTGGTTTGATGCAGTGGCTTATACAGATTGGTTGAGCAAAGAAACGGGGCACACTTATCGATTACCCTCAGAAGCAGAGTGGGAATATGCATGTCGTGCGGGCACAACAACTAGATATTGGTGGGGAAACGAGATTGGTAAAAATAAAGCGAATTGTAATGGGTGTGGGGGATATTGGGATAATAAAAGGACAGCACCAGTGGGTTCTTTTTCTGCCAATCAGTTTGGATTATTTGATACATTAGGGAATGTGAGAGAATGGACTGCTTCTAAATATGAAACTAAATATGATGGTGAAGAAATAAAACGTAAAAATTATGCTAATTTTCTTGTTTTACGGGGAGGTTCATGGATTGTACAGCCTTGGTATATACGTTCTGCAAATCGAGGGGGATGGCAACCAGATGGTCGTTATGGTTTTGATGGGTTTAGGCTTGTTAAAGAACCATAGGAAAGGCACAGGCAACAGCACTCACTCTCCTAAATCTCAGGAGAGGTATTTGAGAATGAGAATTCAAAAAAAATGACAACACTTTATAAAAATCTTATGTTACTGTATACTTTTCATCAATCTAAATACTTTGTGATATTTCTGTTAAGTCAATGATCTTAAATCAAGAGATACAATATAAGCCAGTTTTGATATATACAGATGGAGCTGCAGCACCCAATCCCGGACCAGGCGGATATGGGGCTATTTTGATATATGGTAAACACCAAAAAGAATTTTCTGGTGGGTTTCAGAAAACAACCAATAATCGTATGGAAATGATGGCAGCTATCATTGCCCTTGAAGCATTGCATGAAGCATGTAAGGTCACATTGCGTACAGATTCTAAGTACATAGTAGATACTATTAATAAGGGATATGTATTTAAATGGCGTGACAATGGGTGGTGGCGTACAAAAAAAGATAAAGCCCAAAACGTCGATCTTTGGAAACGATTGCTCGCAGCATGCGAATCACATGATGTGTTGTTTGAATGGGTACCTGGACATGCAGGCATTTTAGAAAATGAGCAATGTGACCAATTAGCGACAACAGCTGCAAAACAAGATAATATGCTCATTGATGAGGGATATATTCATTCACTCACTCCAGTTATAAAAGAATAGGCTTTCTTAAATACATGAATTTTAATAAGATTAAAAAAATTGACTTAGCAAAAATTTTACTTGTCAATGATGGTTCTAAACAGAATAAAGAGTTTCTTAAAAATTTAGAAAGTAAGGATTATCAGATTATTCTTGCAAATTCAGGAGATGCACTGTTGCAAGACGCAGCTTCTGAACATCCTGATCTCATTATCTTAGATACTGAAATAGATGGGTATGCTGTGTGTTCTAAACTAAAGAGTGATACCATGACCCAAAATATTCCAGTGCTTTTGCATACGATTTGGGATGAAGGTAAGGGTTTAGAAATAGGCGCAATAGATTATCTGATAAAACCTTGTCATAGCCGTATATTGAAGGCAAGAGTCAAAAATTATCTCACGTTTAAAAAGCAAAAAGAACGTTTGGAAACTATTTCGGGTATAGATGGTTTAACGGGGCTAACCAGTCGTTATCGTTTTAATGAAGTGATTGAACAACAATGGCAACAAGGGATACGGGGTATTTCTTACCTCTCTCTCATGATGATAGAAATTGATGATTTTAAACAGTTTAATGCAGGTTATAGTCATGCAGTTGCTGATGATTGTCTTAAGCAGGTTGCTAAAGCATTAGAAAATACCATTGGCAGAAGCACAGATATGTTATTTCGATATGGTGTGGATAAATTTGCATGTATTCTCCCCTTAACAGATAAAAAGGGGGCTTTGAATATTGCTAAAAGATTCCGAGAGAGCATCACAGATTTGAATATTCCTCATGCTCATTCTGCTAAAACAAAACTGGTGAGTATCAGTCAAGGGATTAGCACACGACAACCTTATCCCAATTCAATCCAAACATTATTGATAGGTGAATCGGCAAAAGCACTGTTGGATGCGAGAATTCGGGGGAGTAATCAAATTGTCAGCATTTGGTAACTATGATAAAACATCACGTAATGCTGTGATCAATGTGTTAATTTGTTTTTTCGTGTGACTCGCTGATAAGGTAATCCTTAAACGTGCAGTGCCTTGGGGGACTGTTGGGGGACGAATGGCAGTGACTAATAATCCACGCTGATACAAAGCGGCACTCACTGCTAACGCTTTTTCAGCGTCTCCTAAAATAATGGCTTGTATGGGTGTCACAGAATCGATTAAAGGCATATGGGTAGTAGCTGCCCGAAAATAGCCAATCAATTCATGTAAATATTGGCGTCTCCACGATTCCTCATCACTTACGATTAAACTTGTACGTATCGCTTGTGCTACTGCCGGAGGCATCGCTGTTGTATACATATAACTTCGTGCAGATTGTATTAACGTATCAATTAATACTGTACTTCCCGCAACAAAAGCACCAAAAACACCGAATGCTTTTCCTAATGTTCCCATTAATATAGGCACTTCTAATCCATAAAATTCCAATATGCCTCGACCAGTTTCCCCTATAACCCCTAAACCATGGGCATCATCTACCATCACCCACGCATCATGAATATGAGCCAGTTTAACAATATGCGGTAAATTTGCAATATCACCATCCATACTAAACACACCATCTGTAATAATTAATTTATGTTGTGCTGTCGTCTTGCTTAATAATCGGTCAAGAGCCTGCATATCATTATGAGGATAACGGATCATTTTGGCGCGAGAGAGCAAAGCAGCATCTACTAAGGAGGCATGATTGAGTTTGTCTAAAAATATAGCATCATGCCGTCCCATCAAAGCTGTAATCACCCCAATATTTGCCATATAGCCTGTTGAAAATAACAAAGCACTGTCACAACCTGTATAAGCTGCCAATTCTTTTTCAAGAAGGTGATGGATGTGTGTATGCCCAGTCACTAAATGTGAAGCACCGCTTCCCACACCATATTCATCAATACTGTGTTGCAATGCGATTTTTAAGCGGGGATGATTGGCTAAACCAAGATAATCGTTGCTACAAAAACTTAAATAGCTTTGTCCTTTTATGACTAAAAGTGGCGTTTGGGGACTATTATGAATAACACGATGTCGATAAAGGGCTGTGTTTTTACGTTGTTCTAAGAGGGCATGGAGATAGGTTTGCATAGAAGATATCCATTATTAGTATTTATTCCGACAGTAATAACCAATACCAACGTGTTAATGTGTGTTTTGAGCCCACTTCCTCGTTACTGCCATCCCAATTTGCAAAAGAGATGGGAATAAATTGACCTTCTGTAAAAGATAAATCATCACCCGTACCCTGACGAGGCCATGTCATCAATACACGCCACTGTCCTTTTTCCCATTTTCCTGTGGCTACAAAAGATCCTTTTTGGGGAGTGAGTGTTAAACCTTGTCCCTCAAAAATGAGTGTTTGAGGGGCTTCTTTTGGCTTAATACTTCCCGCATTCCAATATAAAATAGTAGTATGATGGACAGTATCACCATGGAAAAAGAAGGGTTTTTCGACATCTTTGCTTGTTTTAAACGTCCCTTTGTGTGGAAATTGGATAGCAAAAGCATCTGAAAACAGTTCTAAAAATTCATCTTGAAGTAATTCACACACCGTTTCACCAGGGCGACTATCTGTTCTATCATGTATCTCTAAAAGAAAGGCTATTTTTTCCGTATTGTATAATACACGTACCGTAATTGCATTAGCCAAAGGTCTAAATAAGCGTTCTTCTTTAATAACATTAGGGATTAAGTGCATACTGATGCCTGGAACATCATTCCAAATCAGATCATCAATCGTGCTCGGTAACTGACCTTCTGTCCTAATGGCTTTAATAATACTGTTCTGAGTAGGCGGAATGCTATTGTTTCGCAAGGAATACACATAATTAGCAATATGCCAACGATCTTCCAAACTAATAGGATCGGGATCAGTGCTGGTTGAACGGTTGGGGGGCATGGGCGTCCCAAAAATACCAATAGATAAGCGTTGATAAATATTGCGGATGGTTTGTTCTTGGTTTGTTGTATCATTTGTCATGCGCCATGTCCACGGCTTAGTTAAATCACGTGGCCATAAACGATAACCCCAGTCATCCGATAATGGTCTGTTAGAAGTAATGTTACCTCGCCCTAATTCACCGTGACATGCTTTACAGTTTTTTTCAAACCCTATCTTGCCTTTTAAGAGTGAATGTTCTGAATAAGGTATTTGTCCCTTAATAGGTTCGCTTTCTGTAATACGTATAAATTCATGTGTTTGGTTATTATCCTCCTCCTCTTCCTGTTCCCAAGTACCAAAACCATCTAAACTTTTGATAACAGGAATCAGACTTTTAATTTGCGTATCACTTAATAAACTGCCCCAAGCGGGCATAGCAGTCCCATTTAAACCATATTTAATTGTTTTAAATAAGTCTTCATCTCGTGCAGGCAGTTGACCGGGAGATGTTTTATATTTAAAGCTACCCATACTAAAATCATGAGGTCTTGGATAAACAAAGTCAGCAATTTGTCCCTCACCGGTGCCATCTTTACCATGACATACCGCACAACGAAACAAATATATTTCTTTACCCGTCAGTTCAGTTCCTTGTGATGAGAGTTTCTTAATATAATTATTGAGAAAGGTGATGACTTGCCACACTTCGGTTTCATTTAACATATCTTGCCAAGCGGGCATCGCAGAATTCCAAGGGCTATTTTCTTTAGGTAAACCAGCACCTCCAGTCGTAATACGCCAAAATAGATAGGCATCTGATGCTTTAAGCGTTTGAAAATTACTGGGAGGGGGATGTAAGCCTTTAGCAAAAGGACCTTCTCCATTCAATAAATCACCGTGACAATAAAAACAATTACTAAAATAAATTTCGTGACCAGCTGTTACAATCTCTTGGTACAATTGAAAAGTATCTTCTTGACTGGTTTGTGCTAATATATTTGCACGTAAGGGATTTTGAAGCGTGGTGAGATTATAAGTTTTATGGTATACGTGTAAGGTAGAAGGGGGGGTAAGATATAACAGTTCTTCAGCGGAAACGGTGATACTTAAGACAAGTGATAGAAAAATGACTTCTGTATAAAAGTATATTTTTTGCGAGAGTGTTATCATATTGTTAAAATTAAATAACCGTATTAATAATTAATATTATTGAAATCGATCGAAATAAATCTAAATAGGCTTCGCCCAATCATGAAAATAAAATTCCCCAAAAAAATTTTTAAAAGACGACGTAACAAGGCAATCTCATGCAATTTGTGTCTCATTGTGCATGGAACCCACTTATTATATGCCAAACATCAGAATATCATTGCAAACACAGATGGTTTTTTAACAGCGACAGAAATAGCCAAGGCAGCACAATGCTTATTACCTGAAATAACAAAACAACAAGGAATAGCACTGGCGTTACCCAGTTCTGAATTTGTAGTCACGACACTCCAGTCTCCCAAAGATAAGAATATTAATATTGAAAATATTATGGCTCTTAACATGTCAAGCTTACTCCCTGGCATGACAGAACCTCTTTTGCATACTGAGCGTACACCCGCACGTGGGAAAGCATTGCATACTTTATGGATGCCCACCCAAAGAGCAGAAGAGTTGTTTCAAGCCTTTGAGAAAGTAGGTTTATTTTTAACCTGTATTTTACCCCGTTCACTTCT
>DAOVZS010000079.1 GCA_030635005.1 Thiomargarita sp.
CACACACTAAAGCACTATATTCACCAAAACTATGTCCTGCCATTACGCTTGCCGAATGCTGACACTGTTGTTGCCAAATGCGCCACACAGAAACGCCTGCTGCAAGTAAAGCAGGTTGCGTTTTTTCAGTTTGATTTAATTGTTCTTTAGGACCTTCTTGACTTAATTTCCATAAATCATACTGTAATACCTCTGAGGCTTCATCAAAGCTTTGTTTTACAAGAGGATAACTCTTGTTTAAATCAGCTAGCATGCCAACAGATTGCGATCCTTGCCCTGGAAAAACAAATGCGTATTTCATATTAGTAATCAGCGTAATTGATTAACCTGTGCTCCAAATTCTAGGTCGTTTCATACCAGCAATTTTGCACGCCTGTTTGACATAACCATAAGGAAATAATTCAAATAGATGTTTTTTGGCTTCCTTTTTACCATATCCTAATTCATTAATGAGGTATTTGGTAACAAAACGAACATCTACTGGAACTTGATGTTCTGTGTAATAATCTCGCATGAAATATATGATTTTCCAATGCTCTTCTATCATTTCCACTTTTTCTTCTTCTGCCAAGTACTTTGCAATATCTTCAGTCCATTCTTCAGGATTAATCAAATATCCTTCTTCATCTGTTTCAATGCTTTGTCCATTCACTTCTAAAGCCATGATATATATCCTCCTGTTGATTATGCCTCAATAACTGTGATCTTATCACCACATATTATTAGTTCCTGCTTGCATAAACATTAGCATAAATGCCAAGTTCTTGAGGTAAGTCACCATCGGATAATTAATATTTTACCAACACTGCTCCCCATGTAAAACCACCGCCCACTGCTTCCAACAATAAAGTGTGATCACGTTGAATACGTCCATCGCGAACAGCCACATCTAAAGCTAAAGGAACAGAGGCAGCAGACGTATTTCCATGTTCTGATACTGTCACCACAACCTTTTCCATGGGTAATTTTAATCTTTTTGCCGTTGCTTTAATAATACGAATATTAGCTTGATGGGGAATTAACCAATCAATGGCATTTTCATCCAGCTGATTAGTCGCTAATATTTCTTTAACTATCCTATCCAAGGATTTCACTGCAAATTTAAACACGTCATGACCGTGCATTTTGACAAAACCATCCCCTTTAAGACGCCCTTGTTCAACTGTCGCAGGAACAGTTAGCATATCTTTATAAGATCCGTCAGCATGTAAATGCGTAGACAAAATGCCTGGTTCTTCGGATGCTTTTAGCACAACTGCCCCCGCACCATCACCAAATAACACACAGGTATTACGATCAGTCCAATCAAGTAGGCGTGAAAAAGTTTCAGCACCAATCACGAGCGCATGTCGCACTGTCCCTGTTTTAATAAATTTATCAGCAATGCTTAAAGCATAAATAAAGCCACTACACACTGCCTGCACATCAAACGCGATAGCACCATGATTCCCTAATCGGGCTTGCAATAAACAAGCGGTACTTGGGAAAATGCGATCAGGGGTTGTCGTTGCTACAATAATTAAATCGAGTTCTGACGCTGCTATTCCTGCTGCCGTCAAAGCAAGAACTGCTGCTTTTTCTGCTAAATCACAAGTACCTTGATTTTCAGATGCTAAATGACGTGTGCGAATACCAGTACGTTCCAGAATCCATTGATCGCTGGTATCTACCATCCTTTCGAGATCTTCATTGCTGAGTATCTTTTCAGGCAAATAGCCCCCAGTTCCAATAATACGAGAATAACTCACTCAACGTCCCTTTTCTGACTTAATAAGGTGTCCAATTGCTGACTAATTTGTGAGGGCACATTTTGTTGCACTTCAATAATGGCTTCTTTGATAGCACAAATAAATGATAAAACATCAGCAGCCCCATGACTTTTAATCACAATACCACGTAATCCCAGTAAACTGGCACCATTATATTGACGTGGATCGATTTCTTGACGTAAATTTTTGATAACAGGTAAGGAAATCAGTGCAGATAAGCGTGTGAATAGATTTTGATTAAAATGTTTATTAATAGAATAACTAATCATTTGAGCCACGCCTTCTGCTGTTTTAATAAAAACGTTTCCCACAAAACCATCACACACAACAACATCCACTGTGCCTTTAAAAATATCATCCCCCTCAACAAAACCATAATAATTGATCACAGCACTGGCTTCTAACAACTTTGCAGCTTGTTTAACACGCTCATTGCCTTTGATCTCTTCTTGACCAATATTCAGCAAACCAATACTGGGGTTAGATATATTATGAACAGCTTGCGTTAACACTGTACCCATGATACCAAATTGTAACAAATGTTCAGCAGTCACATCGATATTTGCCCCTAAATCAAGAACATGGGTATGTGTGTCTTGCATATTAGGTAACGCTGTAATAATAGCGGGTCGATCGATGCCCGATAAGGTTTTCAGTACATGACGGGCTATTGCCATTAATGCACCTGTATTACCTGCACTGACACACGCATCCGCCTTATTTTGTTTTACCAAATCAATGGCGACACGCATGGATGAATCTTTTTTACCCCGTAAAGCACGTGATGGCAGTTCATCCATTTCTACGCATTGCGTGGCATGTTGGATGGACAAACGTTGCATTATTTTAGCAGAGGGGCTTCCTAATATCCGTTTAATGACTGCCGTATCACCCACAAGAATTAAATGTAAATCCTTTTGTCTTGATAAGATATCGAGTGCTGCTGAAATAACGATTGCGGGACCATGATCACCACTCATCGCATCTAATGCAATACGTGGAATCAATGTTTAATCGTCCTTAGTCGCTAATACCTTGCGACCTCTATAATAACCAGAGGGACTAATGTGATGACGAAAATGCTCTTCACCGAGGGTAGGTTCAATCGATAATGTGGGCGCAGTTAATTTGTCATGAGAACGACGCATACCACGTTTAGAGCGCGTTTTACGATTTTGTTGTACAGCCATGCTAGTTATGAAGGATCAGTTTTTAATTTTGATAATACCCAAAAAGGGTTGTGTATGTTATTGTCAGCCACATAAGTATGTTCATTATCTGAACATGTTGTATGCATGATAACAATGGGTAACGCTAAAATCAGTTCATCTTCAATCAATGTCATTAATTCAATCTGAGGGGTTGTTAAACTAAGGACGTCATATCCCGTCGGACAATTTTCCTCTTCGCCTATTATTAAAGCAACTGCAGCATTAATTGACCATGGCATGGGTTGCAAGCAACGTTGACATGGTAATGAAAGTGCTACCTTTATCGTTCCTTGAATTATGGGACGTTTTTCATCATCAACCGTAAATATCCAATCAATCTGTACCGCTCCTTGTAATTCACAAATACTATCATGTAATCGTAACATCTGTGCAAGTGCAACTTGTCCTTTCAGATGTTCGCCTTGAAGTGCAAGACGTTTTGGTTCAATTAGAATAGGTAAGTCTTTTAACATAATTATGCAATGGTATAATAACAACTAATTTTATGTCAAATTGAAAACTTGTTATGACCAATATTTTAGTACTTGCTTCAACATCACCTTTTAGAAAAAGTTTATTAAGCCGATTACAGCTTTCATTTGAAACATTTGCACCCGATGTTGATGAAACGCCTTATGTAAACGAATCTCCGACAACACTGGTGACACGTTTAGCCCAATCGAAAGCACGTGCTGCGATCACACAGTATCCAAACGCTTTAATCATTGGTTCAGATCAAGTGGCAGTGATAGGGGATACAATATTAGGTCAACCAGGTACACATGAACAAGCGATTAAACAACTTACTCAAGCAAGTGGTAAAGCAGTTGATTTTTTAACGGGTTTATGCCTATTTAATACTAACACGAATCAAGCCCAAACTGATATTGTACGTTTTAGTGTGATATTTCGTCAGCTCACATTAGCACAAATCGAGCATTACCTCATGAAGGATAAACCTTACAATTGTGCGGGTAGTTTTAAATCAGAAGGCTTAGGGATTGCACTGATAGAACGCATGGATGGTACTGATCCCAATGCACTTATCGGCTTACCGCTTATTCGTTTAATTCGCATGCTTGAAATAGAAGGCCTAAATGTCATTTAATAAGCCTTCCATCATTTTTTTATTATTCCTGTACCACAAGACTAGAAATTTTATTGGCTGTCAGCAAGTCACGTATTTTTTGGAGCTGTGCTAAGTCTGAAAAAGGTCCAGCATGTACTTTATACCAAATCCCTGTATCTGACAATGTGACTGTTTTAATCGTAGTCTCAATCTTGAGGGTAGCTAAATAGGCTTGCATGCCAGCCGCTTGTTTTTGTTTCTGATATGAACCGACTTGTAATATGTGACTTTTAGTTGTTTTAGGCACTGTCTGAACAAGTGCTGGTGCAGATTGTAGCGTTGTTTTGACTAAAGGTGTTGTATTTTCCGATACAATGCCTTCTATTGGGATTTCTTCTTGTATCACAGGCATCATTGTAAGATACACAAGAAAGGAACTAAAGATCCCTATGGTAAAACCAGCTAATAGCCACCCCCATTTTGGGGGACAAATAGAAGTCACAGTCTCTTGAGTCACAGTCTCTTGAGTACTCATATTTACATCACCTCTTTTGCTTCAACGCCGATAAGTGTTAACCCATTACGCAAGACTTGTTGTGTCGCAGAGATTAGGCTTAATCGTGCATTACGTAATGTATCATCTTCTATTAAAACTTTATGTTTGGGAGCATCATAAAAAGCATGAAAAGCCTCTGCCACATGATGCAAATAATACGTTAATTGATGAGGTTCATAAGCTTGTGCTGCCATTTCAATGACTTCTGGATAGTGTGATAGTATCACAAGTAAATTGTGTTCATACTGAGATTCAAGACGCTTCAAATGGGCAGTTTTATGACACCACACCAAGGAACTTTCACCTAATGAACGAAAAACACTGGCAATTCTGGTATGGGCATATTGAATATAGTAGACGGGATTTACTTTTTTAGATAATTTAGCTAACGCTAAATCAAAATTAAGATGTTGTTCACTTTTACGTTGAATATAAAAATAACGGGCTGCATCACATCCGACTTCTTCACGTAACTCACGTAACGTCACAAATTCTCCACTACGTGTTGACATCTGTAAACGCTCTTTCCCACGATACAAGGTTGCAAATTGCACTAATAAAATGGTTAAACGCTTAGCATCTATCCCTAATGCTGTCATGGCTGCTTTAACACGTGACACATAACCATGATGATCAGCACCCCAAATATTAATAAGCTGGTCAAATCCACGGGAAATTTTATTTTGATGATAGGCAATATCAGTCGCAAAATATGTGAAATGTCCATTTTTACGAACTAACACGCGATCTTTTTCATCTCCAAAATCTGTGGAACGAAACCATAATGCGCCTTCTTGTTCGTAAGTATGCCCAGTAGATTTGAGTTGCTCGATAACTTGTTGGGCTGCTAATGTGGCTTCAGAAAACCATTCATCATAGTCTACGCCAAATTGATGTAAATCATGACGTATGTCTTTAATAATAATAGACAGACCTTTTTGAAACACCAACTGATACTTGTCTTTTCCTAACAAGTCTTGACAATACTTAATCAATGCATCTATCAGCAATTCTTTATCATCAATTTGATTTCCATCAAATGCAGAAAAATCATGTCGTAACGCATCACCTTGTGCCCGATGTAGATCAGCTGCAATATCCCACACATAATCGCCTTGGTAAGCATTGCTTGGAAATACCACGGTTTCGCCACATAAGTCTAAGTAACGTAACCAAACACTGGTGGCCAAAATATCCATTTGTCGTCCAGCATCATTAATATAATATTCCTTATGAACTGTAAAACCTGTTATTGCTAATAAGTTTGCTAACACCGCACCATAAGCAGCCCCACGTCCATGTCCAACATGTAAAGGACCTGTGGGATTTGCCGAAACAAATTCAATGATAACTTTTTTCCCTGCCCCTATATGACTTTCACCATAATGCGCTTTTGCAGTTAAAATATCATCAATAACGGTATGATAGGCTTGTGGTTTTAGAAAGATGTTGATAAATCCCGGACCTGCTAATTCAACTTTAGCAATAAACGGATCATCTTTTGGTAATTGTGCAATGATTTGTGAGGCTAAATCACGTGGACGCATACGTGCTTTTTTTGCTAACACTAATGCAGCATTACAAGCGAAATCACCATATTGTATCTCACGAGTACGCTCAAGATGAATGGTTCCTTCTAATTGCAATTGTGCAAGTGCGTGCGTAAATAATGTATGTAAATGCTGTTTCAAAGCCAGTCTCTAGTTAAAATTTTGGGGTGTTCTAATTACTTAGGATTTTCGTCTGGTTCGTTTTTTTCGCTGGGAGGTTCGTTTGGGTAAGATCAGTTCATATTCTTTACCATGTTGAGTGATAATATCTTTACGAAAATTTTCTCTATCCCCAGCCGACAAGTCAACTGTTGATACACTATGCTCCCAATTTCTGAGTCTAATCAGATCTCGATCCAGTTTCTCAGCACAGTCCTCACATAAACCCAAATCATTTAATGCGGAGTGACTATCACATCCCTGACATTCAATGTCGTTTTGTTCCTCTACCTGCTCTTCTGTTTCATCCACATTCATTTACTTTTGATATCTCCTGTCACCGTACTAATTTGTACTAACGTGTGACTATTATATATTAAATCCGATCAAAAAAAAGCTTTTATTGTTGTTGCAAATATAATTCAGCCAAACGTAAATCTTGGGGGTGCGTAATTTTGATATTATCTGCATGTCCTTCAATTAATACAGGACGTTTCCCCATTTTTTCGATGGCTTGTGACTCATCGGTGACTAATTCACCGCTATTTAAAACGTGTTGCAAAGCGTTATATAAATTGCCTAAGCGAAACATTTGCGGGGTGAGTGCATGCCATAATCCGTCGCGATTGATAGTGTCTACTATGTGTAAATTATCTACCCGTTTCATAGTATCACGTACGGGCACGCCTAAGAGTCCCCCGATAGGATGTTGTGCTAAATCTGTCATTAATTTCTCAATGTCAGCCTGTCGTACACACGGACGTGCTGCATCATGTACCAATACCCAATCATCAGATTGTGCATGTTCTTGTAATGCTTGCACACCATTGAATACAGAATGACAACGTGCTGCTCCACCATTGACGCGAATGACAGGCATCGGTAATTGAAGTGTTTCCCAATAAGTATCCTCTTTTGCCACACACACAACAATGCCAGAAATACGCGGAAAATTAAAGCGCTCTAAGGTATGTTGGATAATTGTTTTGCCTTGTAATGACAAATATTGTTTAGGTTGAGGACTCCCCATACGTGTGCCGATACCTGCTGCAGGGATGATTACCCAATACTTAGGTGTATTATTCGATAATCTGATAAAAAACCTCGTTTTGTTTAATCATACCTAATTCCATACGTGCATATTCTTCCATAGCCTCAGAGTTTTGTTTCAAATAGACGACTTTCTTTTCTAATTTCTGATGACAACTCATGAGCATGGCATTTTTTTCTTGTTGACTGTCAATTTGTTGTTTTAAGTTCGTATGATCTTGATTGGCATACCATAGCTGATATTGTAAATTGATGAGTAAGATAGACAGCATCACGAGTAAAAATTTTAGCATTGCGTTACATATCGCGTGGGATCACTGATATCTAAACTTTTAAAACCATCTGCACGTAAACGACATGCTTCACACAAACCACATGCTTCACCGTTCTGATTCGCTTGATAACAAGAAATGGTTATACTATAGTCCACGCCTAAACGTAAGCCTAATTGGATAATTTTTGCTTTGCTTAAGTGAATGAGAGGGGTATGCACCTTAAATGTATGTCCTTCTACACCAGCTTTAGTGGCCACATTTGCCATATTTTCAAACGCAGTAATAAATTCTGGACGACAATCAGGATAGCCTGAATAATCAACCGCATTAATACCCATAAACAATTCATATACCGATAACACTTCCGCCCAAGCAAGTGCTAAGCTTAAAAATACAGTATTACGCGCAGGTACATATGTGATAGGAATATTCTGAGAAAGCCCTGATACAGGTACATCAATATTTGTATCTGTCAGAGCTGATCCCCCGATACTGTCTAAATTGAAATGAATAAATTTATGTTCAATCACTCCAAATTTTTGTGCTATTTGGCGTGCTGCTTGTAATTCAATTTTATGACGTTGTCCATAATCGAAACTTAATGCATAGCAGGAATAATTTTGTGATTGTGCAAGTGCAAGCGTAGTAGCCGAGTCCAGTCCACCGGAAATCAGCACGATGGCTTTTTTAGCATTCATATATTTCAATTCAGAATAATGTGTTTTTATTATGACATCTATCTTCAAGAGATGTCAATCAAATAAACTGTTATAATTAATTTTATTAGGATAAATTTACAAGCATTCAACATGACTATTGAAACAGATCGTTTAATTAGCCCTGTCGGAAATACTGAAGATCGTGTCATTGATAAGGCGATTCGTCCCAAACGCTTAGCTGATTATGTGGGACAACCCCGCACACGTGAACAAATGGAAATTTTTATTTCTGCTGCAAAATTGCGACATGAGGCACTGGATCATTTACTCATTTTCGGTCCACCCGGTTTAGGGAAATGTATTACTGCAAATAGTACTATTTTAACAGATTCTGGATGGATTCAAATGTCGTCTCTAATCCCTGATAATATGGCAGATGATACGTATCATGAATTATCTATTCCAATCTATGGGTTAGAGGGCATTGAAAATACCTCTCATATATATAGTAATGGCATACAAGATACGATACGTATCACCACACGTGCTGGTTTTTCAATAGAAGGTACTGTTAATCATCCTGTATGGGCAGA
>DAOVZS010000211.1 GCA_030635005.1 Thiomargarita sp.
GGTCTGATAATGCGTTACGTTTTGCCATTTTATCAAAAGTTGCCGCCTTATTTGGGCAGCATCATTTCTTATTTAAACCCCACATTATTCATTGTAATGATTGGCAAAGTGGTTTAACCCCTGCCTTTTTAAAATATGCCCCTCATTCGAAAGTACGCACCGTCATGAGTATACATAATATAGCGTATCAAGGCATTTTCGGTGCTGAAGTGGTTCAGCAATTGGGGTTACCGCCTGAAAGTTTCAATATGTATGGATTAGAATATCATGGAGACGTCTCATTTTTGAAAGCAGGATTATATTATGCTGATTGGATTACCACGGTTAGCCCTACGTATGCAAAAGAAATTCAAACGTCAAAATATAGTCATGGTTTGGATGGTTTGCTGACACAACGTCATCAGGAATTAACAGGTATTATCAATGGGATTGATACCACTGTTTGGAATCCTGAGACTGATCCGCATTTAAATACAAATTACAATGCAAGTGATTTTTCATTTAAAAAACGTAATACCAAAGATTTGCGTCAAAAATGCCACTTATCGACGTCAAAACAAACGCCTTTGATTGGTTTGATCAGTCGTTTAACGGAACAAAAAGGCATCGATTTATTATTGCCCATTATTCCTGATATTATTAAAAGTGGGGCTCAGTTGGTCATGTTGGGAAGTGGTCAGAAAACGTTTGAAAAACGCTTACAAGCCTTAGCGGATCTGTATCCCAAACAGTTTAGTCTGACCCTTGGTTATGATGAAGCTTTAGCGCACCAAATTGAAGCCGGGGCACATATCTTTTTAATGCCTTCTCAATTTGAACCGTGTGGATTGAATCAAATGTATAGTATGCATTATGGCACAATACCTGTTGTACGACGTACGGGGGGCTTGTCAGATACTGTGATTGATGCCCGTTTTGACAATGCGACTGGCTTTGTCTTTAAAAAAGAGCATTCAAAAGATTTACTTTCTTGTATACAACGTGCAATACATGCCTTTCGTGATAAAGAGACTTGGAAACAGTTACAAAGTAATGGGATGAATCGTGATTTTAGTTGGGATAAGAGTGCACATCAATATAAATTATTGTATCAAAATCTAATCGCTTAAATAGGGCGCGTTGCATTTTCTAACCAAGACTGCAGTTTCGGTGTCAATAAGGGTGACATCTCTTTAAACACTTTTTGATGATAACGATTTAACCATGCTTTTTCTTGTCTATTTAAAAGTGTGGGTTCAATTAAAGTGAGATCAATCGGAACGCGGGTTAAGGTTTCAAAACATAACATCGCCTGTTCTCCGCCTTCAATTTCTTGGGCTTCTAAGACTGTCATGAGATTTTCTATTCTAATCCCATACGCATTTTCCTTATAATATCCAGGTTCATTAGATAGAATCATGCCTGCTTTAAGGGCGATATTATTAAGGTGGGGTGAGATATTTTGAGGCCCTTCATGTACTGAAAGATAACTGCCGACACCATGTCCGGTGCCATGTTCAAAATCCAATCCTGCTTGCCACAGTGCCTGTCGTGCTAATACATCTAATTGTGTCCCTGTCGTGCCTTTTGGAAAACGACAGCTTGCAAGTTGTATGTGTCCTTTGAGTACTAAGGTAAAGCGTTGTTTTTGTTCACTCGTGGGCGTTCCTATTGCAATGGTGCGGGTCACATCTGTAGTGCCTTCTAAATATTGTCCCCCCGAATCAACGAGATACAAATTATGAGGCGTAATCTCTTGATTACTGTCAGGTGTGACTTGGTAATGGATCATAGCGGCATGACTGCCTACCGCAGAAATGGTTTCAAAACTGATATCTTGTAGTGCTTTATTGTCAGAACGAAATTGTGTTAATTGGTCAGCAGCCCCTATTTCAGTGGTTTTTGCGGTTTCCATCCAATGTAAAAAACGAATCAGGGCAATCCCATCATGATGATGTGCAATATGAGACCCCGCTATTTCGACTGCATTTTTACAGGCTTTGGGTATCAAGCAAGGATCTGCCGCTTTAATGATTTGAGTCGCTTTTAGGTGATTAAAAAACCAAATGGCGGTGCGTTTGGGGTCAAGCAGGATATTTTTGTGGGATGCTTTTAAAGATTCACACACCGTTTCTAACTGGTTGGGGGGCAGAATCGTGACTGTATTGCCTAAATGTACCTGTAACTCAGCATTATATTGGCATGAATCTAAAAATAAAGTCAGTGCGCTCGTCTGATAAAGAATCGCCACACATAAGGGTAAAGGGGCATGAGGGACATCACTGCCGCGAATATTTAATAACCAAGCAATAGATTCGGGGGCAGTAATGATGGCAGCTTCAATGTCTTTATCTGCGAGTTTTTTGGCAATATTGTGACGTTTGATAAGACTTGTTTCACCCGCATATGCGATAGGATGTGGAAAAACAGCTGTCATCAAGATTGCAGGACGATTTGTCCATACTGTATCAATAGGATTGGTCTCACAGGAAATCAGTTGACTGCCTACTTTGTCACAAGCACTTTGTAATGTGGCTAAATCATTAGGGGTCTGTAACCACGGATCATAGCCTAGCTTAGTCGGTGGCTGTTGGCGAATCCATTTTTCTGGAGCACACTCTTTGCTGTGATAGGCTTGATATAAGCTTTGATCCACTTGTTTGTGCACTGCTAAAATATAACGTCCATCCACAAAAATCGCTGATTGTTGACGAGAGACAATGGCTAAACCTGCAGAACCTGTAAATCCAGTTGCCCAAGCGAGTCGTTGTGCAGAGGGGGGGACATATTCTCCTTGATACTCGTCAGTATGCGGAATGATAAAACCATCCAAATGACGTTTTTTTAATTCTGCCCTTATCGTGCGTAAACGTTCGTTTATGGGGATATTTTCGTGCATAATATGAGCCCTTTATGACTAATGTCAGCTTTTGTCATTAAATCGACGGTGTCTTGTTGTTTCCAAATTTCATTAATATCTTTGTATTCTAAAGCTTGTGCTAATTCATCTACTGCATAAATAATATCATTCACTTTAAAAGTGATAATACCGGGTGATTGGCATTGTAATTCACCTTGGGGGATTATAAATGGCCATTGAGTGCCATATTCTGTTTGTTTGAGGAGCATAGAATAACGATTTTTTAGGATAATATATTGTTTTTTATAGTCATTCCATTTATTTTGATAGGTGATATCTTCTGGAAATAGTTGTACTAATCGGGTATATGCTTTTAAATTTTCTGCCACTTGTTTAGAAGAAAGCTTGGATATTCGCTTTAAAATCTTCTTTTTTTCAAGTTGTTTCAATTTATTTTGAGCATCTTGTCTCAGTTTTTGATATTCATAATGATCTGCATAATCATTGTAGCGACTCATTCTGATGGCTTGCGTATACTGATCTTTTTGGATCAATCTATCAATTTTTTGAAGCAATATGGCCTTTTTTGCCTCGTTGACTAATTGTGTGATGCGACAATCAAATGTGACATGAGGGTGTGCAAGCGTTATTAACTGTTGATATTTTCCATTTTGATACAAATCTTGTAAGGTTTTCAGATTTTTAGCCAGTGATTTTTTGGCTTGAAACATTTGTTTGTGTACTTTTAAGCTATTTAATGACGCCAGCAGTTGGTAACTTTCAGCATATTTTCCTGCTTTCATCATTTGAGGGATTCGTTTTACAGTCTGTTCAAATTTTTGTTCTTTTAATTGAGATTGTGCCTTATCAACC
>DAOVZS010000132.1 GCA_030635005.1 Thiomargarita sp.
ACATGAAAGAAGAATATAATCGTGTTGAAGCGGATAAAAGGGCAGAAGCCAAGGGAGTCGTTAAAGGCATAGCAGCTGGGATTACTGAGGGTTTAGAACAAGGCGAGAAAAATGGCATAGCAAAGGGTTTACAACAAGGTAAAAAGGCTGGGATTGCTGAGGGCTTACAACAAGGGCAACTTAATATAGCCCGTGCTTTATTGGATGTTTTGGACGACAAAACAATCGCACAGAAAACCAAGCTGACAATTGCCAAGATTAGAAAATTGAGAAAGGAAACTAAATAACGCATAGATACAAGCCCTGAAAGGGCGACACATATCAGCCTGGGGCAACGCCCTAGGTTTGCTGATAGATAATGACAAGCCCATTGGACGGATTGTTTTTGGGGAAGCCATGATGATGCGTAAAATTGCAGGAGATTATGTGCCCAAACCTTTGGATTGTGAGTATATTTTACAACATCCTGCTATTCACTATGTAATACTTGCATTGCTTTATTCAATTCTCCTGCCACAATAGAGGGCAGGACTTCTATTGCTACCGTCATTGCCCGTTCAATTTCAATCTGTTCATCACGACTGGGACTTCCCAGAACATAATGAGTCACTTGATGACTGCTGCCGGGATGCCCAATACCAATGCGTAAGCGTAAAAATTGTTTGCTGCCTAGATGAGCGATAATGCTTTTTAAGCCATTATGTCTCCCATCACCACCGCCTTGTTTTAAACGCACGGTACCAACTGGAAAATCAAGATCGTCGTGAACAACTAAAATCTGTTCCACAGGAATTTTGTAATAATTCGCAAGTGCTGCCACAGATTGTCCGCTATGATTCATAAACGTATGCGGTTTAAGTAGCCAATAATCTGAACGACAGACCTCTCCATGAAATTTAGCATCACGGCGAAATGAAGCGGCAAGCTGATCTAAAAACCAAAAACCAGCATTATGACGCGTCATTTGATATTTAGGACCAGGATTACCCAGTCCTACGATCAGTGCAATAGACACAATAGATTATTCTTTTTTATCTTCAGTCGCTGCCTCGCCTTCTTCTACTTGTTCAGCTTCTTCATCAGCTTTATCACCCTTCGCTAAATGTACTGAAATCACAGGTAAATTATGCGTTGTATCCGTTCCATGCATCAAATCAACTAATTCCACATTTTCTGGAAGCACGATATCTGATAAATGAATGATATCATTTAATTGAACATTTTGGGTATCCATTTCAATAAATTCTGGTAAATCTTTGGGTAAACAAGAAATTTCAATTTCATTCAGATGATGCGAAATCACACCGCCACCTTGTTTCACGCCCACACAATTTTCTTCATTCATAAAGTGTAACGGAATACGCAATTGTATCTTTTGAGTATCACTGACACGCAATAAGTCTAAATGTAATATAACAGGCTTATAGGGATGACGTTGTAAATCCTTTAAAACTACTTTTTCGGTCTTTCCATCAATAGTGACGGATAAGATGTGTGAATAAAACCCTTCATGTTCTAAATGTTTCTGCACGTCATTATGCTTAATGGTCAAAGAAGCAGGATCTTTACCTAAACCATAAATAATCGCTGGAATAAAACCACTCAAACGTAAGCGGCGGCTCGCACCTTTACCTACATCAGTACGCGTTTGTGCAATAATTTCAAAATTTTCCATATTTTTTTCTATTCTCCAAATAAAATCCAATAAAAAAGCCTCCGCGACCAGAGGCTAATCCATAAATAAAGAGCTAACCGATTCTTCTTGACTGATGCGTCGCATCGTTTCGGCTAACATTTCAGCAATACTTAATTGACGAATACGTGAACTCGCTATCGCTTTTTCTTTTAAAGGAATGGTATCCGTGACCACTAATTCATCTAATTGTGATGCATCAATTCTATTAATCGCATCCCCTGATAATACAGGATGTGTACAATATGCAACCACTTTAGTTGCCCCATGTTTTTTCAAAGCAGCAGCGGCTTCACATAAGGTACCTGCCGTATCTACCATATCATCAATAATAATACACGTACGATTTTTAACATCACCGATGATGTGCATCACAATTGATTCATTGGGACGTGGACGACGTTTATCAATAATTGCCAATTCAGCATCATCCAATTGCTTGGCTAAGGCTCTTGCACGCACCACACCGCCTACATCAGGTGACACCACGACTAAATTAGGATATTCATGTTTCCAAATATCACCTAATAAAATGGGGGAGGCATACACATTATCAATTTGAAAATCAAAAAATCCTTGAATTTGATCTGCATGTAAATCTATGGTCAAAAGACGATCAGTGCCGACACAGCTAATCATGTTGGCAACCACTTTAGCGGTGATAGGAACACGTGCAGAACGAGGGCGACGATCTTGACGGGAATAACCAAAATAAGGAATAACTGTGGTGATACGACTGGCTGAAGCACGGCGCAATGCGTCGACTAAAACAAGTAGTTCCATTAAATGATCATTAGTAGGGCTACAGGTGGGTTGGATGATAAAAACATCTTTACCACGAACATTCTCGCGGATTTCTACCTGAATTTCGTCGTCACTAAAACGACTGACAACAGCTTTACCTAAAGGTAAATTCAGATGAGCGACCACGGCTTTAGCTAAAATAGGATTAGCATTACCCGTAAATACCCTCATAGTATTTGAGAGATGTGAAGAATCAGCGGAGTTCATTTGAATCTGACAGAAGTGGCTGGGGTACCAGGATTTGAACCTGGGATGCCGAGATCAAAACCCGGTGCCTTACCACTTGGCTATACCCCAAAAATTGAGATTGGCTGGGGTACCAGGATTTGAACCTGGGATGCCGAGATCAAAACCCGGTGCCTTACCACTTGGCTATACCCCAAACAAAACATTATTTATTTAAAATCTATTCTAGCATATTATTGTGAGCAGGAGAAGTATTTTTACCCTGTGCTACAAATCCATGCCATTCACTTGGTAACTCAGATAAAACAGCTTGTGCTTGTTTACGTTCTTCAAAACGTGCAAATAAACATGCACCTGTTCCCGTTAAACGTGCTGGGCTGTATTGATTCAACCATTCCATGGCTTTTTTCACTTGAGGATGACGACGACATACAATCTCCTCACATACGTTAGTGCAACGTCCACCTATAAAGTCATCCATTGTGATGGATAATCTATTGCGTGTCAAGTCTTTTTCTGCAAAAATATCAGATGTCGAGACAAAACATCCTGGATGAATGACAAGATACCAGGGTTCTTCTAGTGTTATGGGTCGTAAAGATTCACCAATGCCCTCTGCCCAAGCAGCCTGTCCATATATAAAAACAGGCACATCTGCGCCCAAGCGCAATCCAATTTTTGCAAGGATATCATAAGACAAACCTAATTGCCACATATTATTTAAGGCTAACAAGACTGTCGCTGCATCAGAGCTACCCCCGCCTAATCCACCCCCTATGGGAATTTTTTTATTGACGCGGATATCAACACCGAATGACGTATGAGCATATTCTTGCAGTACCCGTGCTGCTTGTAACACCAAATCTTGTTCTGGTGGTAACTCTTTTGCAGTGGATTGACATGATAATACACCATCGGTACGCTGATTAAAGTATAAATCATCACAATAGTCAATAAACTGAAAAATGGTTTGCAGACAATGATAGCCATCGGGGCGTTGAGAGGTGATATGTAAAAAGAGGTTTAGCTTAGCAGGGGCGAGATAATGGATGTCATTCATTTATAAATAATCAACATACGTTTGCATATAATTATTTTCCCACTCAATCATACGCCATCCTGGTTTCGTATGATCAATCAAAAAAGTATCATTCTCTGTATCAATTTGAAACACTGTTGATGGGGTCAGATAAATGAATTTATCATTTTTACTCACTATTTTATCAGTATGATAATGTCCACAAAAAATATGTTCTACTTGAGGAAACTGTACTAATTCTTGCCACAATTCGTCCCTATTTTGTAAGGGATAACGTTCATCCATAAACTGGCATCCACATAATAAGGGGGGATGATGTATAAATAATAACGCTGGTTCAGTATGTACGGAGAGTTCATTATGTAACCAGTCCAGTTGTTGTCTTGGAATACGATATGAGGTGCTGTCTAAAAATAATAAACGTGTTGTCTTAATCACTCGACTAAAATACAACATACCTTCTGTGATATTTTTATCTGGTATCTCAAATATGCTTTGCATACGTCCCACATGATCATGATTACCTGCCATTAAGAGATAAGGATGTGGAAAGTCACTTAAGAGGTGTTTTAACCAAGCATAAGCCTCGGGTTCTCCTTCAAGCGCTGCTAAATCACCAGTGCATACTAATAAATCTAATGGTTTTTTTGCCAACACTTTTAACACTTTAATCAGTTGTTGACGCGCATTGATCCCTTTGAATAAAACATCCGAAGCCCCAATGTGCATATCGCTGACTTGTGCAATTACCAAGTTATCTGACATGAATTAAGATCCTTCAAAGAAGCGCTGAAAAATGATGCGTGAGGAAAAATAGATTGGTCGGGGTGAGAAGATTTGAACTTCCGGCCTTTCGACCCCCAGTCGAATGCGCTACCAGACTGCGCCACACCCCGTTTATGTGATGGATATTATTTTAACTAAGTCACTGTCAGAATGCAAGCCTTTTGATTATTTTTTTATTTATGGTTATTATAAATTATGAGATGGTTTTGGCGTGTTCTAAAAATTTCAATTGTCGATAAAGCATCGAAATCATAGGTAATTCAATATGAACACGGCGTAAGACATTGCCAAAAATCGCATCGATTTCCATGGGATGCCCTGCATCATAATCACATTTCATGCTGGTTTTATAATCGATCATTTTGTCCGTGTTTACCAGCATTTTCCTCATAAATTCGTCAGAAATCAGGCAGTGACAACTTTTAGCAGCCCGTGCGACTTCTTGCATGACTTGTTCTACTAATGTCCGACTTTCCGCATGCGCCATGATTTCAGCAGTGCTTGCATTCAATATGACTGATAAGCCATTAAACGGAATATTCCATATTAATTTTTGCCAACGTGCTAATAATAAATTATCTACCATTTGTATTGAAATCTGAGCACGTTCAAAATCTGAGGCAATTTGTTGCATCCGTTTTGTGATACCTGCGGTGGCATCCAATTCACCCAATTTAATAGCACCATAATCAGAATGGCAAATATGTCCTGCCCCTATTTTATGAGAACATAAGAAACATAATCCCCCTAACACCCGTTGTTCACCAACAATAGCTGCCACTGTGCCTTCCATACCTAAACCGTTTTGCAGCACTAATACGACTCCCGTTTTTTTTAAGACAGGCGGTAATAATTGGGGTAAAAGATGATTTTGGGTTGTTTTTAAACTGACAATAACCACATCACACGGGGGCATTTTATGAACATCTTTATAAGCATTCACTTCAGGCAATGTGAAATTGCCATTTTTTGAGTCAATAATTAAGCCTGATTTGTGCACAAGCTCATAATCATGATGCAATAAAAAATGAACCGAGAGTCCCGCACGTTGCAAGCATGCCCCATAAAACCCACCTAAAGCACCGGTGCCAAGGATTGCATATTGACGATGTTCTGGTAAAGACATGAGACTGATTCCTTTTTATTTTCTGATGTTACGCACTCTAAACCTTAAATAGCTCTCCTGAATTTCAGGAAAGTGAATTGTGGATTTTTCAGCACAAGCTTATCATTAGTAATGTCTTAATTAGACAAGATTGTGTTTGTGCCTTCGCCCCAACGGGGCTTAATAATATAGCCAGGGGCATCGCCCCTGGATTCAAAATGTGGAAATATGTTTTTTTAGCAACAAAATATGTTTTTTTAGAAACAGAGTGCGTAACATGAATTATTAATACCGTGC
>DAOVZS010000137.1 GCA_030635005.1 Thiomargarita sp.
ACAGGCGTAAACGTCGTTCGCCGTTGGCACGCATGAAGTCTTCTTCTCCCCAAGTGGCTGCAGGAAAGACGATGTCTGAAAATTGTGCACCGATGGGATTGCGTAGGTAGATGTCTTGATTAATGACGACCATTCCGCCTGAATTAAAGGGGCCAGGCTCGAATTATTGTGCAACATTAAATGTAGCCAGACTCCATAAAATGCGAGCCTGGCCCCTTTAATTAATTGAATTGTAATTGCAAACCTTGGAGGATATACCTAATAGAACTATAACTCGGACAACATCGCCATTTTAAACCGAATACCTCATTAAATATTTTCCTATGAGCCATAATAAAACGTTGAATTTTTCTATAAGAAGTCGCACCACATAACACCGCAAAAATTGAAAATAACAAGATCTCTAGTAACTTATAACGTTGACCTTGTTTACGTCTCGCATCTGGAATTTGAGATAAATAATCTAGCAGCATTTTATTTTTACCATGAGTTAATAATTTCAATTATTATATCATCTTACTGTTAGAATAAAACAGCCCTGTTTGTTAACTGCTTTGACTTTGCTCTTCTTTATATTTTTTTGCTAAAGCAAGCAAATCAAGTTTTGCATAACGTTCATTAGAAGAAATGGGATAGGTTGAATAAACATAATTAATAAATTCATTGAAATACATTGTTTTTGTTTTATTTATGATTGCATCTAATATCGCTTTTTCTTTTTCTGAAAGTATAAGGCTTATATCTTCACCTGTATACAAGATAACATGCTTATCATCTCCATAAGGCGTTTTTTCAGGTGTGATTGCAAAATCGTTATCTATGCTAGCAAGTTCGAAAATATCATCAACATATGGACCGTAATGATTAAAGATCCAGTTAATTTCGCTCATTTTCTGATTATTTAATAATGCAGAAAACCAATCAGCTAGATATACCAATTTGGTGAGCCTTGCTTTTGAAAGTTCACTTTTATGTGGATACATAGTGGAAAAGTAAGCCATGATTGATCGTAACTTGTTCATCTCATATCATCTCCGCTTTTGAATTTTAATATAAACTCTTGGTCTACGTGAGAATTTCGTTTTAACGCAATTTTTGCTGATTTATCATATTTTATTCCATCTCTAATAAAATCAACCATATAGCTTTGATAGTCATTGCAGTATTTCTTTATCTGTGAAACTTTTTGGGTTCTAAATTTTTTGGATATGTCTGATTCAAAAATTATGACGCCAATGTGATTATCAGCTTCATTAATTGATATGGCAATATATTGACAGCTTTTCATGGTAAGGGTATCAATTTTGTTTTTTGTGTATCCATATTTTTGATGACAGTATTTTTGATATCCATCAGGATTAGAGGTATATTCAGGACATTCTTCTATATCAACGCACTCCTTGTGTTCCCAAGCCTTACTTATCACACCATCGTTAATTGAAAATTTTTGTCTATGTATCTCGGCGAATTTTGGATTTAGCGAATGTCGTGCTAGAACATAAAAATGCTTATCGACATAATAATAGATGGTTACCCGAATATTTGTATCCAAGTTTAACTGTCTTGAAGTACCTTTCAGCCATGTTTTTACCAACTTCCTTTGCAAAAAAGAAAGTTGGTCTTGTTGATATTCTGAAGCTTCAGTAATGCTATTTATGTGCTCTTTTAGATCTTTCACCTTGGAGTTTTCTTTTTTTAAGTCGTCATTTATTTTTTGAAGATTATCAAGATCACTATATGTTCCTTTTCCCCCATAAATCATAGCAATAACTCCGCATATCAGAGCTGTATAAGGGTTAAATATAAACATCATCAATGTTTCTAGTAGCCCAGTGACTGCAGTCCATTTTTGAGAATAGTCATATGTACCTACGAAAGATGCAGAAATACTAACTATTGCTGATCCTATAGCCGCACAAAATATGTACCACCATTGACCTAATTTAATTGAAAACCGTTTTAACAAATCAGAATTACCCGTAAATCCAAATTTTAGGTTTGTCATTGAGTGATTATTCCGTGTTGCACTAACAATAGAGTGGTTCGTAAAATAAAAAGGTAACGTGTAAATTGTCGCAGCTTAAGTTGGTAGCCCAATTAACCAACTTAAAATATTTAAAATATTGAATTTATGATAGTCCTTACAAAGCAGTGGAGTTCTTAAATATCAATGACCTGGATGGAGAAGTATAGTTAAAAGATATCTCCAATCTAACGCAGTTCGTGTTAAACCCATTTTCATTGCAGGTGTATAATGTTGATAATTTTTTCCCTTTTTTTAGAGCTTTTAGTGAGTTTTACTTGTAAACCTTTGTGAAATTGAATATAGTTATACTTATAGAAGTTAATGCCACAATGATGTAGTTAACAATAATTGGGAGCAAAGTAAAAATTAAATCAACCCCACCAGGCGAGACATAAAACAGTCTCGCCTGATAGTATACAAACATCACAACGACAAGTCAAACAATATTCCTAGGCGCAAACGACATACTTCTAAATTCAGTCTTATACTGAGATTCACCGAGTTTTTTCACTTTGGCAACGCCGATCTTGTAGTTGTAATTACCACTAATATGATCGACAACGCGGGCGGTGAGTGCGTTGCTGGGTTGGCGGGGATCTAGCATGTTGCTATACATGACGCCTTTTTTGATGTGGGGGGTGACTATGGCGACGGCGGTGACGGCTGCTTTTGAAAGTTCAATATGGCCGCGTTTCATGAGTTCTGAAAATTGAAAGTGGTCATTGTGGATGCCAAGGATCGTGTCTTTGTGGGCTGCAACGCGATCGGAGTACATCATGACATAGTCACCCGATTCAATGTGTCGCTTTTTGGCGTCGTCTGGGTGGATTTCTACGAAGTTTTCAGGCCAGCGTTGGCTGATATAAGGACGACGTTCTACGTCATCAAAGCCTGATTGCCATATTTCATTAATACGTCCATTGCTCATCCAGAGTTCGTCTTCTTTGGGTTTTAACCAAGTCCAAAAGTCTGAGAATAAGCTCCAAGGGTGTTTTTGTAGGTTGACTTTGCCTGTGTGGGTGTTGAAATGGGTCATTTTTTTGCTGACCATATTTTGTCCCCCCGGTCCATTTTCACCGTAGCATTGGGCTGCTCTTTCTGGCGTGATGGTGGTGTCGTGTAGGCGTTTGGCGCCTTTTAATTCGCCTTGTTCATTGATAAAGGTAGGGCCTTGAATGCCATCTGCGCCTAATAAACGTAGTTGCTCGTGTAAGGTGCGTCCATGACGGTGGGCATAGACTTTGACCATGTGGTAGGCTTTTCGACCATTTCGACTAAATCGTGAGGATTCTTCGGCAACATCATTTGAGTTGTGCCAGTCAAATCCGTCAAATCCCATTTTTTTGGCTAATTGGGCAATAATCCACCAGTCTGGTTTGGCTGAACCGGGGGCATCATAGAATTTTTGGTACAGGCGTAAACGTCGTTCGCCGTTGGCACGCATGAAGTCTTCTTCTCCCCAAGTGGCTGCGGGAAAGACGATGTCTGAAAATTGTGCACCGATAGGATTGCGTAGGTAGATGTCTTGATTAATGACGACCATTCCGCCTGAATCCGCACGCGCTTTTAAGGTATCTATGATTTCTTGTTTGTCATAACTGCGGATTTGATGGGGATTGGTGACGACAAGTTCATGAAATCTCTTTTGCAAGCCTTGTGATCCACACATGGCTTGAATCCAAGTCGTGCCGATGACGTGTGCCATGCGGGTATGTCCTGAAACCAACCATCTATCGGTGTCTAAGGCACGACGACGACGCCCAGGTACTTTTTCAGGTGATTTATTTCTAGGTAATCCACCGCCACGTTGTCCTCCGCGTTGATGTCCGCCGAAGCGCCCGACTACTTTTCCGGGACGTCCGCCAGATCCGCAAATTGTGGCTAAAGAGGCAATTGCATTGGTATTTCCGGTATTATTTGACCAATAAAAGCCTTTTTCTATGCCAAAAGAGGATTTAATACGGGTACCATCTGCTTTGGGTTTGGCAAGCCATTCTGCTGCTTTTTTGATTTTGTCAGCATCTACGCAGGTGAGTTCGGATGCTGATTTTAATTCATATTCTGGTTGAGAGAGTAGCCATTTTTTGTAGTCTTCAAAGCCTTTGGTTTGAAATTTTCCCCAAGTCGTTCGCCATTGCCAAGGGGTGTTACGTGTGCCTTGTCCAAATCCTGAGTTTGATTCCCATTTGTTATTGACCCATTTTTGAAGCCATTCTTCATCTTGCCAGCCATTTTCTAAGATAATTCTGGATATTGCACCTAATAATATGGTGTCTGTACCGGGTAATACGTCTAAATGTAAGCCACCCATTTTTTTGGCAAAGGCAATACCTGCCGTTTCACGCGGATTCACCATGATGAGTTTCATCCCATTACGGACACCGCGCATGATATGTTGTGTGAATAATATGGTTTTGGTTTCGTAGGGATCAGTGCCTAAACACATTAAGATGTCTGCTGATGCCCAGTCATCATAAGAAGGTCCAAAGTTGTCAAATCCTGCATCTCTAAAACCGGGGGTGGAGGTGACATCTGAGGGGGTGTCATGAAAGGTAAAGCTGGCGGTGTTAATATGACGTAGGGCAAATTTGGTGATGGCGTAGGTATTTTCGATATATTGATAAGAATAGGTTTTCATCGAATACGCATTTGCCCCATGTTTGGCAATGACGTGTTTGGCAACTTCGGCTGCGACATCCAGTGCAAAATCCCAAGGTACGGGTTGTAATATGCCATAAATACGCAGTAATGGCGTGGTTAAACGATCACGGGTGGGGGTTTTGGGGTTGTAACATTTTTGGGCAATAATACCCCCGCGAATACTGGAATCGCCTTGTGTGTTGACGGTGGTTGCATCTTTGTTCGGGGTAATGACGATATTATGGGGAATGTCGTTGTGCATCACGACATTATGTTGATTCGGGGCTACCCAGTCTTGTAAGGCGGAAGTGGGAAAATCTATGTTATAGGCATTGTCAGCGGCTTTGGGTCCGCCATCCCCTGATCCCAGAGGCCAACGATAGACTTTATAGGCACAAGCCACGACACAATAATCACAGCAGGTTGTCAGTACTTCGGCATGTTTGGGCGGTAAGGGGACGCTGTCTTCGGGTATGTAATAGTTTGTTGACATTGTTGCATTTCCTATGTGTTCATTAGGTTTTCATTGCGTCCATAAATAAGTCCCATCATACCGACGGCGTAAATATCATCATTGTCTACTTCTAATAGAATTTGGGGCAAACTTTGGTAGGCTTGACCAGAAACCAAGATGCCATGACGGCGTAAGTCATATGTTGATAGGTGAAAGGGACATTGACCCAAGGTACGCTGATCATCGGTTACTTTGTAAGTGCCGTGCAAAGAACCGCCTTGATGGGTACATAAATAGTTAAAGGCCACAATGTCACGTTGTGTGCCAATACCCCCGCCTGCTGTGACATTGCCCATTTTGACAAGCATCGCCCCTGAATTTTTACCGTCATCTGGATAGTTGAAAGGAATAGGCTGATGATTTTTTAAGGCGCTGAGTTGGGTAATCAATTTACGGGGATATGTGACCACACGTGCTTTTTGGGCGTATGTCGTCCCGGGGAAGAGGG
>DAOVZS010000001.1 GCA_030635005.1 Thiomargarita sp.
TAAATGATACTGATATTGGTGCATTTGGTTATACATACAATGGGGGGATGACAGTGAATGTTGCTATATTAGACCAAAATACCTTGAAAATCAATCTGTTAGGTCAAGCAGGTCAACAGCTTATTTTAAATCTGTCAGGAAATCGCAGTGTTGTAGTGACTTTGAATAATGAGGTGTGTCAACAACCCACACTCTCTTCAGATATGAAATTGCATATCCCATTATTGCACTATCTCACAGAATCAGGGGAAGCTATCAAATTTTGGGCAGATTTAGAGTTTTTAAGAGATGATTTAATATTTACAGTCTCCCAATATGGTGAACAAGAGAATATTTCAGATGCATGTGGATATGCCACATTATCATCTGCAGAAGGATTACAGATTCCAATGTTACAGTATAATCCATCACAAGGAGTCTCTCAAATATTTTGGGCTCATTTAGATTGGATAGAGGCTCTATTATTTAAAGTCACAGATTTTGGTATCAAATAAATGATATCAAGCTTTGCATGATGTCACGATGCACTCACATCCTATGATTTTTGTGGCAAATACCTTATAATAAGACAAAATTTTACCAAAGGAACGTCAGATGAGTAAAACAAATCAAGCCAATGCTGTCATGCTCACAGCATCATTAGGTTTCCTTAGTACAATATTGTATCTATTACTCTTTTTATTTAAAGAGCCCATTTTACAACTGATAGCACAGGGTGGTTGGTATTTTCTGATACCCATCACAATTGCTTTTATTTTGTCTTATGTGCATGGTGCTTTTGTCAACCATTTTTGGGATGTTTTAGATGTTAAACCAAATCCTATGGGGGAATGAATTTAAATGGAACTGTTTTTTGATTTTCAATTAACGAGCATCCTTTTCTTATTATTTGTGGGATTTGTGGGTGGCTTAGTCAGTGGTTTTATTGGGGCGGGGGGGGCATTTATCTTTACGCCTGCTATGATGAGTCTGGGCATTCCCGCTATTGTGGCAGTCGCCAGTAATTTATGTTATATGTTTCCTAAAGCATTACAAGGCGGACTTAAACGTATAAAATATGGGCAAGTAGATGTTAAATTAGGCACCATAATGGGATTATCAGCACTCATTGGCGTCGCTTGTGGTTCCCTACTACAAATAGAAATTAAAAATATTTTTGGAGAAGTCAGTTCAAATATTTATGTCTCTTCTGTTTTTGTGGTGATATTGGCTATTCTCGGTGCTTATGCACTTAAAAGTGCATGGTACATCTATAAATATCCTGGTAGACGAGAGAAAAAGATTACAAACACAATTGCCATGTGGGTACAATCCATTCATATTCCAGGCACAATGATGTATTTTCGCAGTATTGAAACCAAAGTTTCTCTATTATTTGTTTTTCCGCTTGGGTTTGCTGTGGGATTGTTAGCAGGGACTATTGCTGTCAGTGGGTTTGTGGGAGTGACGGTCACAATGTATATCTTAGGTGTGCCGGGATTAATCGCGTCTGCAACTGAATTAATGATTGCTTTTGCGATGGGAATAGGGGGAACTATCATCTATGGATTGTATGGTTTTGTAGATATTTATTTAGCAATGATTATCCTGGCAGGTTCTCTATTTGGAGTGCAGTTAGGGGGTGTGAGTGCGACGTATGCTAAAGATTATACAATAAAAATCGTCATGGGTAGTGTGATGATTTTGATTATGATTAGTTTACTGCTTAAATTGCCCATCTATTTAATAGAATCCTTACATAATAACATTGTCATCAGTTTGAATTATAGCAGTTTTGGCATATTAGTCTTGGCATTAGTGGTGGGGGCGAGTATTATTTTGTATACCCTGATTCAAGGCAAACGACAATCTGCTAAAGCACGTGCAGTTGCCAGAGATGCACAAGCAATCGCACCTAGATATGAATCGGAATATTTTCCAACTTCCGCCAAACAATTATCACCGACAGGGCGTTTTGAGAAAATTATGTTGGTGACAGATAGTTCTGCATTTAGTGCTGCAGCAACCCGTGAAGGCATCAGACTGGCGCAAAGAACAGAAGGTGAATTATCCCTTATGTCAGTCGTCGTTACAAATTCTGAACACGAATCCTTAGCAAAAGAACTGATTGAAAAAGAAAATGCAGATGCGATTAGACGTTTAGAAACAGTCAAACACACCGCAAATAATGCTGGGGTAGATTGTAAAGTTTATTTACGTCGCGGTATCGAAATTTATCAAGAAATTGTAGATGAAGCTGAAGAAAGACGGGTAGATTTGATTGTCATGGGACGAAGAGATTATACGGGAATCATGCGTGTATTAATGCGTAGTAGTACTGCTAAAGTGATTGGATATGCCCATTGTAGTGTGTTAGTCGTCCCAAGAACAGCAAAAATTGAGGGTAAAAAGATTTTATTAGCGGTGGATGGGTCACGTTATAGCGACACGGCTGCCAGCACTGTCATGAGTTTAGCAAAACATATTCATGCCGAAGTATTAATCGTATCGATTACCTCTACTGTTCATAAAGAACAACGACGTCAAGACAGTCTTGACGAAGTGACGCGCGTAGGCAGTTTTTTAACACAAGAAGGTATTCAGGTTGAGGAAAAAGTATTAAGTGGTAATCCAGCAGACACAATTTTAGAAATTGCCAAAGCGAAAGGCGTTGATTTGATTGTGATGGGAAGTCATGGACACACAGGGCTTAATAAGATACTTTTGGGAAGTGTGTCAGATAAGGTCATTGCAAGTGCAGAATGTGCTATTTTAGTGGTTAAAGCAGCGTAAATACAAAAAACGAGGATCAAGTTTTTCTTGAAAAAACTTGATCCATAACACTAACCAATAATAGGCAAGGTAAAATAAAAAAGACTCCCCTGTCCATTTTGACTCTCAACGCCCACTTCACCACCACATTTTTCAATTAACAAACGTACAATGGATAATTTCAAACCATACCCTTCTTGCGTAATATTGACATTACCAATATCACTAATGGGCGTAAATAATTGTTTTTGAACATCACTACTAATACCCAATCCATTATCTCGTACCCAAAAACGAATATGTGTTGTTCCGTGTACATTTTCTCCCAATTCTATACGAGCTGGGGAACCGCCATATTTAATAGCATTACTAATATAGGTTTCCCATACTTTTTCAATCCAAGGGGCATAACCCCATACAGTCGTCCACTTAGGTGGGGTCACAATAGTGGGATGGTATTTTTCAATAAGCGTGGTTATTTGATGTTTGATCGTAGAAATATGTTTGGTCATATCGGTTGTATCCATGACTAATTTATGAGCACGTGCTTTTGCCAATAACACCATATCATCTACAACGTCCACCATTTGAAATCTAGAGTGTTCAATTTCTTGCAAAAATTTCAAGGGTTCACTGTCTGATAGCTTCGTCAATTCTTTCAAAAGCACTTTGGTAAAGCCAGATTGTCTTACTAAAGGTTTTTTTAAATCACGCACTACAAATTGAGCAAACGCATCTAATTCCATATTTTTTCGTTCTAATTCAATATTTTTTTGCTCAATAGCCGTTTTTTGTTGTTCAAGAATTCCCTGTATGTTTTGTAACGTGAGGTGAATGTTGATACGGGCTGACACTTCTTCATACTGAATAGGCTTGGTAATATAATCAATGGCACCGGCTTCAAAACCTTTTATTTTTTCTGCTGTATTTGTCAGGGCTGTCATAAAAATAACAGGAATATTACAGCTTTCATCATTCGCTTTCAAAAGACGACAGGCTTCAAAACCGTCCATTTGGGGCATCATGACATCCAATAAAATCAAAGCCGGTTTGATCTGGCTTACTTGTTCTAAGACTTCTTGTCCATCTGTAGCACTATATACTTTATAACCAATATTTTCTAAATAACTCATAAGGATATTTAGACAAGTTGGATCATCATCTGCTATAAGCAATGTGTTATTTTCAAAATTGGAAATATCCATTTGTATTCCTCTTATAATTAATTACCAGGTAGCAAAGCTTTCAGTTTATTCAAGAATGTTGTATTTTTTTTCTGTGGCTCTACAAGAATTTCTTCCGCTTGGATTGCAAGATCATACTCGCTTTCTAATAATAAGGGTTCTTGTTTTACCTCAGCATAATGCTTGAGTGCAGCATTAATATCAAATTCAAGTAACTCAGTCTCCACAGGTTTTGGTAAGTAACGAAATATTTTACCTTCATTAATGAAACGGACAATGGTATGTGCATCTGCTTTAGTCGTTAATGCTACTGAAACGAGGGAGGGATACGTTGTTTTGAGGATATCAAAAAAAAGAAGAGTATCTTCTTCCTCTGCCATTGTATCTGTAATAAAGACAGCCAGTTCATGGCGTTCTTCCAAAAAAGCAATGGCTTCTTGCAAATCCTTTACATAATAAACATTCAGTTTATATCCAAATAATTGATGAATGGTCGTATATACTTCTTGATCTTCAGAAAGCACTAACAACCCTAGATTTTGATATTTCACAATATCTGGATCTTGTGTGATCTGTATTTTAGCAGCTGTAATGGTTTTTTGAAAACGATTCGTATTCCAAGGTTTTTCTACAAAACGAAAAATATCACCTGTATTAACCGAATTCATGAAAACATCTATATCAGCATAACTACTCAGTAAAATACATATCGTCTTTGGAGAGCTTTCCTTGACCTGCTTTAATAAATCAACACCTTGCATTTCAGGCATCCGTTGATCACTGACAATAATATCAATAGCATGTTTGTGAATGAGGGTAAGTGCATCTGGGCCATTATTAGCCGTAAACACAGTGTATTTATTTTCAAACATGTGCTTTAATACACTAATAATTTTCTCTTCATCATCTACAAATAATATGCTTCTTTCAGTCATAATGTTTACCCCAAAACGTGATATACTATAATTTATTATATTGGAGACGTAAATGCAGTCAAAACAGTCAAAATTTAAATTTGTATTGTTCAGTGTTTTAAGTTTTTTAGTAATACTGGCACAGTATACAATAGAAAACACCGAACAAGTACAATTATACAACACTACTATGGATGCTACCATAAAAAGTCCGTGTATGACTCTTCCGAACACGTCGTCCAAAATTGAGATTGATATTTCAGAACAACAGCTTTACCTCATATGCACTTATGCTGATGGAGCAGAAGAAATCAAGAAGTATCCTATTTCAAGCTCTTCATATGGTATTGGTAATAAAGCGGGTAGTAATAAAACACCGTTAGGATTACATCGTATAGAACAGAAATTTGGAAAAGGTGCCCCATTTGGAATGATTTTTAAAGCCCGTCAATCTACTGGACATATTGCCAAAATTGATGGTGAACTAGGAGATGTTATAACCACACGTGTTTTGTGGTTAAAAGGCTTAGAACCTAAGATAAATTCAGGTCCCAATATAGATTCTTACAAACGTTATATCTATATTCATGGTACTTCTGCAGAAAAGAACATTGGTAAACCTGCGTCACATGGTTGTATCAGAATGCTTAATGATGATGTGATTGAATTATTTGACCGTGTTTCTAAAGGAACACAAGTGCATATTAGAAGAGAATAATGCATATTCTCATTCTTGTATGTTTATTGCTTATTGTTTTTTTTGGTCCTCAAATGTGGACAAAAAGAATTTTGTCTCAGTATAGCAAACATCGGGACGATTTTCCAGGCACAGGCGGAGCACTTGCCCGACATTTGTTGGATGAATTGAATCTGTCAGATGTTCCAGTCGAAGTGACTGAAAATGGGGACCATTATGATCCAATAGAAAAAGTAGTCCGTCTGAGTGCCGCCAATTGGGGCGGTCAATCATTGACAGCCATCGCCACAGCAGCACATGAAGTAGGACATGCTCTTCAAGACCGAGAGGGTTATCTGCCTTTACAAGCACGTACTAAATTAGCACAAGTCGGACATATCGCAGAAAAAGTGGGCGCTGCAATGATGATGATGATACCGGTGATAACGATCATCATGCGCGTTCCAGCAGCTGGGGGATTGCTGTTTTTGGCAGCTGTGATGAATTTAGGAGCTTCAACAGTCATTCATTTAATCACGTTACCTGTTGAATGGGATGCAAGTTTTAAACGAGCATTGCCAATTTTGTCAGAAGGCGCCTATATTTCCACTGCAGATCAGCGTGCTGCCCGAAAAATTCTTATCGCATGTGCTTTAACTTATGTCGCGAGTTCATTGGCAAGTCTATTAAATTTATGGCGATGGATTGCAATTTTACGTCGATAACAAAGGATTATATCATGCGTCAATCATTGGTCGTAGCCAATTGGAAAATGAATGGTTCTCTCTCAGAAAATCAATCATTACTTAATAATGTAAAACAAGGTTTTTCGACTGTTCAACATGCAGAAGTAGCCGTTTGTGTTCCTTTTGTGTATATACAGCAGGTGAGTGATTTATTAAAAGGCAGCGTGATTGCATGGGGCGGACAAAATATGTCCCAACAAACATCAGGTGCTTTTACAGGTGAGACTTCTGCTAATATGTTAGTGGATTTTGGATGTAAATATGTTATAGTAGGTCATTCAGAACGACGTAATTTATATGCTGAAAGTGATTTATTGGTAGCTGAAAAATTTGCACAGGCACAATCTGCGGGCTTAATTCCTATCTTATGTGTAGGTGAATCATTGATACAACGTGAGGCAGGAGAGACTGAAAATGTAGTGCAACGTCAATTATCAGCTGTCATAAATCTACAAGGGGTTGCATCTCTGGCACAATCTGTGATAGCATACGAACCAGTTTGGGCTATCGGCACAGGAAAATCCGCGACGTCTCAACAAGCACAAGATGTACATGCATTTATTCGGGGACAGGTGTCTGATGCTAGGGTTGCAGAACATTTACAAATCCTGTATGGTGGTAGCGTCAAAGGCAGTAATGCTGCTGAATTATTTGCTATGCCAGATATTGATGGGGGTCTGATAGGCGGTGCGTCATTGAAAGTTAATGAATTTCTAAGCATTTGTCAGGCTGCCCGGTGAATAAAATAAAATGAGTGAAATATTATCGATTAGTCACATTTTTCTCTGTGTGGGGTTAATTAGCTTAATCTTAATTCAACATGGTAAAGGTGCTGATGCAGGTGCTGCTTTTGGTGGTGGAGCATCTTCAACAGTGTTTGGTAGCCAAGGTTCGACTTCTTTTCTGAGTCGGGCAACCGCAATTTTGGCAACAATGTTTTTTGTCACATGTTTGGCACTTGCGTATTTTTCAATACAACGTATTGAACCTAAAAGTGGCATAGAATCGATACAACCCATACAAAATGAAACGGGACAACTGAATCAAGAGATGGATGATTTACCACCCGTAAAAACTGAAGTACCCTTGACGGATATGGATATTCCCTCGATTCCGACTGAATAATATGATTTATTCCTATGCTTAGCATGGGAAATTATCTCGCCGATGTGGTGGAATTGGTAGACACGCTGTCTTGAGGGGGCAGTGGCCACAAGCCGTGCCAGTTCGAGTCTGGCCATCGGCACCATTTTTTAAATTACAAATCAGGACCAATATTGATATGTAAACGTAAGGGCGTGCCGACTTCACTTAAAGCAGCAGCGACATCAATACGAATCAAACCAATCGGTGACAGCCACCGAATACCCATTCCCCCCCCTTGTTTTAAGGGTTCAGATAAACCATTAAAGGCATTTCCGCCATCCCAAAATGCTGCAATACTCCATTTTTCTAAATTAAAGAGTTTATACTCATATTCAATACTCCCTACTAATAGATGTTTACCCCCTATCACTTCTTCATCATCATTAAGTGGCCCCAGTGCTTGATAATCATAGCCGCGGACACTACGATCTCCCCCTGCAAAAAAACGTATTGAAGGGGGTAATTCATGAAAATTTCCATCTAATAAAGAAATATCACTATACCCCCCCTCTCCCCGTAAAATTAAACGTCCTTTTTTTAAGAGTGGAAAAATAAGCGTACCATTGAGACGAGTTTGCCAAAATGATGTATTAGACACCACTTCACTGAGTGCTCCGCGAAATTCCAATTGTATTTTATATCCCTGTTTGGTATAAATACGATCATCCGCTTTCATATAAGACCAACTAATACTGGGCATTAATAATCTCGAATGTCCTGAATCGCTACCGACATTATATCTATCATCGCGGTATTCTAATCCAATAATTTCATTGATGTTACTGCCCAAAAAAAATCTGGGTTGATGTTTACGAATACCTAGTAATAAGAGTTTACTGTCACTGGTGTCTGGACTTTCATCCTTATACCCCGCTGTGATGTTAATAAATTCTCCAATATGTTCTCCCATTGGAATTGTGTAACGTACTGTTGTACTTTCACGTATTTCTGATGCTTCAACATCTGAAGAGATGCTATGTCCGTAACGATTAGCATATCGTCGTTCCCATCCTAAGCCTCCGCGTACCCCGGTATCTGTCCCATATCCAATACTTGCACTATATTTATTAGGTTTACGTGGTTTTAAAAGCACGACTACTGGTAAATGAACATCAGAGGAGTCAGTCGAATGCGGCATATCAATTTTTACATTTTCAAAATAATCACTGTTCAATAAGGCATTTTTAAACGCTAATAAAGCATGCCCTGTATAAAAATCTCCCGCTTTAAAACTTAAAAACCGTTTTAAGACTGATGTTTCAAATATATTTTGTTGAAAAGTGACTACTCCAAAACGATAACGTGGTCCACTATCAAAATATAAACGAATGGTGACAGCATACGCCTGTTCATCAATTTCAATGCTATGTTTGTTGAATTTTGCATCAAAATAGCCTCGTTCTTCAGCTAATTGACTTAAAATGGTCTTAGATTGCTCATAATTCGGATGATTCAGTACGTCGCCTACTTTCTGCGGAAAGTCTGCGAGTAGCTTTGTAAACGCTTGATCGTCTTCAGCTTCCCCATTAATTTGAATATCAAGAGCCTGTATTCTTATGGCTTCTCCTAATGTAATACTATAATGTGCTAGCCATGCATCGTTTTCTTCAGAAGGAGGCGTCAATTGGCTACTGACTTCAACACGATAATACCCAAAAGGTTGTAAAGATTTTTTAATTTCAGCAACTGCTTGTTTATGTAAACGTTTAATACGACGCTTTGATAAACGTGGATGTGTTTTTTGCTGTTCAAGCGTGATATAAGGAAGTACATTTCCATGTAATTGTAAAATATGACTATATAAAACACCTGAATCTGTTATTTGTTGCTCTAAACTGAAATAAGTCTGTACATTATCGAGGAAATCGTTTTTAACCCCTTCAATTTCAATTTCAATGTCTACTGTTTGAGCAGATAACTTAAAACTGAGTAAGATTAACAGGATAAAGAATAGGGATTTATTCAGCATGTTCAATTATTTCGATAGCACGTTTCAGACGTTCTATTGTACGGGGTTGACCAATTAAATAGCTTGTAGCATCAATGGGTGGAGACACAGCCCCTCCCGTAATCGCGACTCGTAACGGTTGTGCAATTTTTCCCAGTTTCAGCTCATACTGTTGGGCGACTACTTGAATAGTGGTATGAATGGTTTCGGCATTCCAGTTACTCAGTGCTTCTAATTGCTGACATAATGTTGTCAGTGGGATTAGAATGGCAGGTTTTAAGTGTTTTCGCACCGCTTTGTTATCATACTCAAGGGGCGTACCCAAAAAGTATTGACTATTGTGCACCAATTCTTTTAGGGTTTTAGCACGCTCTGCTTGTATTGTCACGATATCAGCTAAAGTAGGTCCTAAAGGATCTGCTTGAATGGGTAATTGTGCCGCAATCTCTTCAGGTTTGCCTGTTTTAATATAATGTTGGTTTAACCATAATAATTTATCAATATTAAAGGCAGCAGGGGAGCCATGTATCGCATTGAAGTCAAATAACGTGATCATTTCTTCTAAAGAAAAAATTTCTTGATCACCGTGTGACCATCCTAAACGTACTAAATAATTTAACAAAGCTTCGGGTAAATAACCTTCTTCTTTGTAATTCATCACACTCACAGCCCCATGTCGTTTAGACAGGCGTTGTCCATCAGAACCTAAAATCATTGACAAATGGGCATATTGGGGTACTGTTGCCCCTAAGGCTTGTAATAGATTAATTTGACGGGGTGTGTTATTCAAATGATCATCACCCCGAATCACATGACTAATACGCATATCCCAATCATCCACAACAACGGTCAAATGATATGTCGGTGTGCCATCAGCACGTGCAATAATGAGGTCATCAAGTTCACTATTATTAAATGTGATATTTCCTTTGATTAAGTCCTTGACGACGACTTGTCCAATTTTTGGATTTTTAAAACGAATAACCCCAGTTTTATCAGAAGAAGGGCTCAGTTCGCGACATTTACCATCATAACGAGGTTTTTGTTTGCTAGCCATTTGTCCCACACGTAATTGTTCTAAACGTTCTTTGGAACAATGACAATAATAGGCTTTTTCCTCAGATAATAATTGTTTAATCACTTGCTGATAACGTTCAAAGCGTTGCGTTTGATAAAATGGGCCTTCATCTGCTTGCAAACCAAGCCAAGCCATCCCTTCAAGAATCGCATCCACTGAGGCTTGTGTTGAACGTTTACGATCAGTATCTTCAATACGTAAAATAAATTGTCCCCCATGCTTACGGGCATACAGCCATGAAAATAAAGCGGTGCGAACGCCGCCAACATGTAAATATCCTGTAGGGCTTGGGGCAAAACGAGTACGAACGGTCATATTAAAGGTTTACACGTGTTCACAAAAGTTAATAAATAGTATTTTTTATATTAAATAGAACAATATGATAAGTCAAGAGGCGACCTGTCTATATTGAATCCTTTATTTAAGCGTACGTGTATGCCACAATAAACTGGTCATAATAATGGCAGAAGCAATACACCAAAGACACGTTGCTCCAATAACAAAAGGTTCTAAAAACGTTAAGTAAATTGAAAATAAAGTGCCTGTGAGGCTTAAACCAAACACAGTGACACGAGCGATGTGTGCTATTTTTTTTGCAGCATATTGACCTATAATCCAAGTCAATAACATGACGATATAAATGATAACACCCAGTATCCCAATCGGTAATATGCCAAATAAACGTGCATATTCACTTTGTTGTACGGTATTACAATCTCCTATCGGACCACATACCGCAGTCACATGGTATATTTCTATATAAGCTAAATAACTAGAAACAATTAAACCCAATAGGCATAATAAAGGCACAATTTTGGTTGGCGTGTGTTTGGAATTGGGTTGAAAACGTATCAATGTATGTAACATCACGAAAATCATACCGATTAACACAATAATAGCTAATCCATTACCCAAAGGATCACGTGCTAATTTTTCACTGAGACTGAGTTCAATAACAGGGCTGTGTGCAGTCCGACTTGCTTGCACTGCCTCACTATTAGTGGGGGAATTTGTATGCATCATCATGTCATACATTCCGGGAATATCGGGCCAATCTACTCCCCCTTGTGCTAAAAACGTCTCAATTAATTGTGGGAAATTATTAGGAATATCAGCACCGCCGATTAAGATTTCGGTACCTACAATCAGGGTCGGTACACCTGATTCTTTTTTAGGAATTTTAAAATGCTTGAGTGCTGCTTTATACAAAGCGTTGCCGTGGGCTTCTTGAATATTAACCGGTAAAATACGTAACTGTTCACCATATTTTTTTAAAATAGGTGGCAAATCTTCAGTCACAAACGTGTGACAATGGGAACAACTTGGAGAATAAAACAGTACTGCATGTACGATAGGTTCGCCAGCATTCGCCGGGAAAAACTGTCCCATCATAAACAGTACTAATATCAAACTCTTGTGATTTTTCAATTTTTTAAACTCCGATTCTCTTTGTTTGGTAAGAGTATTAATGATTGCGAATCCGTAAACGACTTTCAACTAACTGATTACGGCTGATAGCAGATTGTATCTCTACTTTAACAGTGCGACTGAGACGTTGCTTTAAACGTTCTAATGATTGCAAGTTCCCTATTTCTAATTCTATATCTAAACGTTTTTGACGATAATCAATACGTTTAATATTAACACCCGGTGTTTGAGCAAAGGGTGTACTGATCTTATTTAAAAGTGACAAAAAATGTTCATTTTGTCCCATTTTTCCTTGTTTAGCACGTAACGCATGTAAGCGTTGTTCCATTTGTACACGTGGATTGACAATTTTACGTGCTTTGGGAAAGGTCGTTCGGTATACGTTTTCAATCTGTGCCTTTAAGGTGAGACGTTGTTGGCTTAATTGTTGATATTCTATCCCTTGTTTAACAATATATAGGCCTGCTAACATGAATAATAATACTGCGGTTAATCGCCAAGGACGTATGAAGTTGACGAGTTTATTTTGAGTACGATACACGCCTTGCAATAAATTTAAAGGTTTATTATCAATAATACCTTGTACCATACATGCTAATAGGGTGTGATCATTTATTGTAAGTGTGACTGGAATATCAAACATCGCTTTTGTATTATTATAAACTATGATGTGTTTAGGTGGATTATCTGTCAACATAGTGTTTAAACAATCGGATTCAATTGTAAAACCTGCATATTCCCCTGTACGTACTAATACCATTTTATTCAGATATAATATTCCCCAAGTATCAACCGGTGGTTTAGGCACTGCTAAAAAATCAGGCATGATAACTGTCGGTGTTATTTCTGCTGTATTTAAATGGGCAATGTAAGCTGACATTTGTGTATGGGCAATCACAGCAACATTAATGATATCTGATGTCCAATCCCCAAGTGCAAAATGCATCTTATCAATATCTTCTATCAATTGTTCTTCTAGCACATAAGGAATCGCTTGGATCTTCTGTTGTCGCTTTTTGCTTGGGATATTGGCTTGTGTGACAAGCACATCCATTCCAGGTATTAATACGATTATATTCTTGTGTTCGTGGGGTATGCTTTCTAAAGAAACATGTGTGGCACTGTTGATCAGAACGCCATTCGTCTTAAAGGTAGCCCAACTGGCTTGTTGATCAGCATGTAAAAGGATGAGCAAGGATGCGTGCATAATAGAAGTGTCATCTCAGGAAACCCTGAGATTGAAATAGTAGTGGTGCTTAGTTTGCTTTTGTTTTGCAAGTTGTTGAAAATCCAAAGGGGAAATAGGCAGGACAAAACCCAAAAGCTGCTGTAAATACAGGCATTAAACCAATCAATCCCCACCAATTTTGATAATACATTCCTGCACCAAACATACCCATTCCAATAATAATGCGTATAATTCTATCTATAGTACCCACATTGACTATCATAATAATGATTACCTTATATTTAATCTTTTGTGAAAATAAAGTATACTTATTATAGCAAATTACAATATTTTATATGTTAGTAGGAGAAAAAAGAAGAGATGTCTCATAAACAACAAGGCTTTAGCTTGATGGAGCTATTGATAGTCATGGTGATTTTGGGTATGTTAGCTGCAATAGTAGGGCCCACATTATTCAAGCAATTAGGGAAGGCAGAAACAAAAACTGCAATCACACAAATGTCTTTATTTGAAACAGCGTTAGATACTTATCGCTTGGATATATTTAAATATCCCAAAAGTCTGGAAGGCTTAGTTAAGAATATCTCAAATGATCCTAGATGGGATGGACCTTATTTGACAAAAGGTCTTCCCAAAGATCCGTGGGGTAATATGTATCAATATAAAAAACCGGGGAGTGATGGACGTAAATATGATCTCTATTCCTTTGGTGCAGATGGTCAAGAGGGCGGTGAAAAAGATAATGCAGATATTCTCAATTGGCAAAACTCATAATAATAATGCGGGTTTTAGTCTTTTAGAATTACTGGTTGTTTTGGTCATGATTGGCATGTTAGTGACACTAGTTGTGCCACAAATGAGCAGTAGTGATCAAACGATTTTTAAAACACAAGTCCGTAAAGTAATTACTCTTTTGAAAGCGACACGACGTTCTGCTGTTGTCAATGGTACAGAAAGAATTGCTGTCTTTTCTAAAGGTGACACAGATCTTTATAACATTAAAATCACTTTTTATCCCGAGGGAGGGAGTAGTGGGGGTGAAATTATTGTCAAACATTTAAAGTATCGCGCTAAAATTACCATTAGTCCCATTACGGGCAAAATTGAGTCTAAAATATTGTATGAATAAATGCACTGGTTTTAGCCTACTTGAAGTATTGGTGGCAATGGCGATAGTCAGCATGGTTTTAGGTAATATCTTTGCATTATTGGCGGGAAGTAAACGTTTAGCGTTTGCTGCCATGAATGATATTGAACAAACTATTTTTTTACGTTCGGCTATCAATGCGGCTCAAATCGAAAAAACACCTGATTATCCAGAATTTCCTGAGCAGTATCAGAAACGTATCGAATTGCGTATAGACGACACGCCTTTAGAAAAACCAGAACGTCAAACAAATCCTATGCGTTTGGCATTAGAACCTTATACATTGCGTGATCAGAAAACGGGTTTAGAATGGACGACAGTACGTTTAATAGTACGAGATACCGCACAGTGATGATAAACAACAGACGTATCACATCACGTGGATTTACCTTATTAGAAATCTTGATTGCACTCACTTTATCAGCAATGATTATGTTGATGTTAGCACTTGGCATGAAAGTTGTATTGAAAGAGTGGACAAGTGCGAGTAATCAGTTGGATCATAGTATTGATAAGGTGCTGCTGTTATTACAAATTGAACGTGCAATAGAAGGTGCTTTTCCATATACGTATTGGGATCAAGAAGAAAATAAACAATATCTTTTTTTTGAAGGCAATGAAAAACAAATGGCTTGGATATCCACTGTGTCACCTGGACGACAAGCAGGGATGATGGCTTGGCACTTATTACCCAATGCTGCGGATACATCTGGAATAGATCTCCGTATAGTGGCAGCGTGTGCGGGTAATCCTACTGTTCGTTTGAAAAATCATGCGACTACACTCACTGTATTACCAGAATATACCGCTTCTTTTGAATATTTGTACCGTGATATACAATTTCAAGAGAAGACAGAATGGTTAAAAACGTGGTCTGCCCAAGAACGGCAAAGTTTACCTAATGCGATACGCATCACATTTAAACATGAGATCCGAGCCAGTTTGGAACTGATCGCAGTCATTCTAACTGATCGGCATCGAAGAATTCGGCCTTCTCTCAAACCTTAATCCCATGATCTACGCATATCTTCAATAATATTCACGAGCATATGTTGATAATTTTTGAAGTAGTGTTGGCTATCCTCACTCTTATTTTTAATCAATTTTACGCCAATATTGAAGCATTGTTCATCACTTGAACATCTGATGATCAGTCCAGTCAATTCAATTGGGGGAGGAATCAATAAGTGAATCATAATTGCAGAATCGATGTCCCATTTTATCTTGGATGTAAAAGCCAGTCCCTCCAAACTCACATCTTTTAATAACATTTTTTCTCTTTTAGAATCAGTGAGATAATTGATTTCACAAGGGATATTAGTGAGATATCTTGTAAATTTTCGTTCTTCATACATACTTAAATAAGTGTCCTTTTGATATTGATCATAAGTCTATTTTATCACTTTACACCCCTATTTTGCATAAAATATTATGTGCATTATTTTTGTCATCATGCAGTTCAAGTATTTTGTGCTGTGAATCCAATAGTTTGGCTAAGAAAATATTTCTATCAATACAAGTTGCCCCAAGATTTAATTTATAATCCATTTCCATTCCTAAATCCCAAAATAAAAATCCCTTTTTTTGTAATATTTTGGCGGTCGCACACAATTGAACCGTTCCCGCTGAATTTCGATGGCTAAAACCTGTCAAACTGGTATAACAAGATCCCACGACATAGCCAATTTCACCTGCGACCAATTCATCATTTTCCCAAACTTCAAAGGAATGAAATATGGGGTGAGATTGTTTAGAATGAAATAGAGATATAAAGGCGTCTACTAATGGCGGATATAGCCAATTATCCTCATGATAGTTTATAATATGATCTATGCATGCCTCAAAGGCTTGGTCGATGGTAATATCAAACTTGCGCGCACGTCTTTTTGCCGTTTTAGAGATATGAAGATTTTCAAATTCAAGAATACACCGATTTTGATGCATTTTTAGCAGTAACAGATAGGTATCTTCATATTCAGTGGCCATAGGTATAAAACCTTTGCGACAGCCTAAGGCAATTAATTCTGGATCAAAATTATATGACCAAAGCATTTCGGAATTTAAAACATTTACGTGCTGTTTCATAATTAATAGATGGCAAACACCCGATATCCCTGTTTTTGTAATAGTGCTAACAAGCCTTTTTCTCCCGGTAAATGTAATGCACCCACTGCAATAAAAGCATTACCTTCTTGTAAACGGGGAGCCATACGGGCTATCATTCTTATATTACGATCATCCAATATGCGTTTATAAAAAGCATCTGCTAAAGATTTATAGTCACTGCGTTCTTTCATATATTCGTTCCCTAACGTCAGCAATGCTGTTAAATCACGTGATAAATATAATGTGTGCATTTTATCAAATAAAGCGGGCATTTCATCAACATATTTCAAGGTATCTTTCAATAATAGGACTTGTTCTGGAATCGTAAATGATTCAAAAACTGATAATTGTTCCTCTATTGTTTCTAAACCATAAAGCGGTATGTGATGTTTTTGTGCTTTTTTATATAATAACAAGTCTAAAAATTCTCCTGTTTTAACAGGGGGCACATTGAGCATCATGATGATAGCCCATGGTTTCATTTGTTTGAGTAGTGGCAGGGGTATATCATGTTGATGCATTGCTGCAATAATTTGCGTAAAAAGGGTTGGTTTAACAAGCTGTTCTAAGGTTTGAGGTTTTGTCAACAACATAAGTTGTAGCGATTTCAATATTGTTGACCTATCCATTAAAACTTCTACTGAAACGCTATGCGCTTGTTCAAAACGGGTACGCACGATATTGGGTAATGTGGTTACCCGAGGATCTTCGGAATGTATTGTCCCAAAAATATAACTGGGGCTATGTCCCGCTTTATCAATTTGCCATAACAAACCTTTTTCTGCATAAACACTATTGGCTATAAAACCAATACACAAGATTATCCAGTATTTCATACTTTTTCCTAAAATAGTTTAAAATAACAGTATACTTTATTTTATTGCTTATGTACACAGATCTCGAACTTTTTGATTTTCAACAATTTGAAGATGATTTAAAGACTGATATACCTATTCCTAAGGTATTTCGTAAAGCCTTAAAACAAGGACATAACATACTTTTAAAACGTTTTCAGGCTCATAAAAATGTCACCAATTATGTGCTACAACGTGCTTGGTTAATCGATAAAATTGTCATAGAAGCTTGGGAACATCTATGTACATTTCCAGAATCTTATCAGATTTCTTTGATTGCCGTAGGGGGATATGGACGTGGAGAAATGCATCCACATTCTGATGTAGACTTATTAATATTATCAGAATATCCACTAGATACTCAAAAAAAGCCTTGTATCGTCAATTTTTTGCAATTTTTGTGGGATTTACATCTTAAAGTTGGGCATAGTGTGCGTACTTTGCAAGAATGTGAAGAAAATGCTGCTGCTGATATTACGGTGATCACGAATTTGATTGAAGCCCGTTTGATTGCGGGTTCAAAATCTTTGTTTCAAAAGATGCAAGAAACGATCACACCTGATCGGATTTGGTCACATAAAGAGTTATTTACGGCTAAAATCGAAGAGCAAAGAAAACGTTATCTTAAATATCATAATACGATTTCTAATCTAGAGCCTAATATTAAAGAAAGTCCAGGCGGTTTACGCGATATTCACATGATTGGCTGGGTAGCAAAACGCTATTTTAATGCGACTACTTTATATGATCTTGTACAAAATAGTTTTTTAACGAAAAAGGAATATCAAGTTTTAAGTAAAGCGCAGGAATTTGTTTGGGATATTCGATGTCGATTACATCTGACGACACAACGAAATGAGGATCGTTTATTATTTGAATATCAACGCATACTCGCTCAGGAAATGGGTTATAAAGATGATGATGAAGGTTTAGCTATTGAAAAACTGATGAAACGCTATTATCGTACTGCTAAAAAGATAAGCACCCTTAATGGCATGCTCTTAAAATTGTTTCAAGAAGCTATTTTATATGCGGATGCACCAGCGACGGTATATGCTTTAAATAAACGTTTTCAAGTACATAATCATTTTATTGAAGTGACACAGGACAATGTTTTTGTCAATTATCCTTTTGCTTTATTAGAAATCTTTTTATTAATGCAAGAACATACTGATATTAAAGGGATACGTGCAACCACCATTCGTTTGATGATTCATTATAACTATTTGATTGATAAGATTTTTTTGAAAGATTTACGGGCACAAAGTATTTTTATTGAAATTTTCCGTCAAGCACACGGATTAACACATGTATTAAGGCGTATGAATAGTTATGGTATTCTTGAAACCTATATTCCTGCTTTTGGAAAAATTGTCGGACAAATGCAATATGATTTATTTCATGCCTATACTGTTGATCAACATACGCTTTTTGTAATCGGTAATTTAAGACGTTTGACGCAACCAGAATTTTCTCACGAATTTCCATTTTGTTCTAAACTCATCCAAACGATTCCTAAGCTTGAATTGCTGTATTTGGCAGGTTTTTTTCATGATATTGCGAAAGGACGTGGGGGTAATCATTCAGAATTGGGGGAAAGCGATGTTTTTGATTTTTGTCAAACACATCATTTAAGTGACTATGATGCCCGTTTAGTGGGATGGTTAGTACGTCATCATTTACTGATTTCTACTACGGCACAACGTCAAGATCTTGATGATCCTGATGTTATTAACAGTTTTGCCGAAAAGATGGAAGATATTGTACATCTTGATTATTTATATTTGCTGACTGTCGCAGATATCAGAGCCACGAATCCTACTGCTTGGAATAAATGGAAAGAAGCCTTACTGACAACCCTTTATCATAAAAGCCATGCTATTTTACAAAATGGGAAAGGACAAGATAAACAAGTTCATATTAATGATATTCAAAGTAAAGCACGTAGTTTACTGAGTCCTTTAACAGGTTTTAATCGTTTATGGGAAGAATTAGGAGCAGAATATTTTTTATATTCTACGCCACAAGATGTGGCACATGAGACACAAGCTATTTTAAAACAAGATTTTCCGATTGTTTTAGAACGGGAAGCTGAGAAGGGCAGTACCCGATTTATCTTGATCACAAAAAATTGTGATTCTTTATTTTCTGCCACTACCTATTTTTTAGAACAACAGAATTTATCTATTGTGGATGCTTTTATTGTCTCTACGCAAAGTCAATATACGATCAGTGGTTATACTATTTTGGAAGAAAAGATACAATCAACACTGCGTATTCAAGATATTTTAAAAGGATTGAAACAAGCCCTGCTCACTGATCGCAATATGATATTTAGTCCTATTCGTCGCTATATTCCTAAACAGTTAAAGCAATTTCCCTTATCTACCCGTATTACTTTTACACAAGATCATATTCATAACCATACGATTATGGAATTAGTGGCAGGAGACTCACCTGGTTTATTATCTCGCGTGGCACAAGCCTTTGTGACTTCTCGTGTACGCCTTAAAAAAGCTAAAATTGCGACATTTAATTGTCATGTTGAAGATATTTTCTTTATGACTACTTATAATAATCATGCGTTGTATTCTGCCGAACAACTGGATGCATTACGTAAAAACTTATCTAAATTGCTTGAAGAAGATACGGAAAAATGACTATTTATTCTTAAAAATATATACACCATTCCAATGTTCACCAGGAGAATGGGTCATAAAGTAAGTCAAACGTTTGATATACATGCGATATAACATACATTTAGGATATTGTGTTTGTAATGTCGTAAATTGTGCTTTTGCCATTTCCCAAGATTGTTGGCGATATTGAATCAGGGCTTGTGCATAATCTTCCAATTCACGTTTCATGGATTTTCCAACCTCTTCCACGCGCCCAATCGGTTCAAAAATAGACACTGGCTTTTCTTTTCCCTTTACTTTGACACAATCGAGTTCCCGATAGATATATTCAGGAACAGCATTTTTTGTTGTTTCGCTGACAATAATGGGGGTCCCATATTGTTTCGTGACCCCTTCTAAACGTGATCCTAAATTCACCGCATCACCTAATACTGTATAAGCAATACGAAATTGTGATCCCATATTACCAATATTCATGATACCCGTATTTAAACCAATTCCAATTCTGAGTTCAGGCCATCCTTTTTCTTTAAATTCTGATTGCATTTTTTTTAAACGTTTTAACATGCCCATAGCAGCCTCTAAAGCATGGAAGGCATGCTGAGAATCGGGCAATGGTGCACCCCAGAAAGCCATGATCGCATCTCCCATATATTTATCAATAGTCCCCCGTTCTTGATGAATAACATGTGTCATGGGCGTTAAATATTCATTCATTAATTGAGATAATTCTTTAGGATCAAAATTTTCAGAAATACTTGTGAAATCCCGTATATCTGAAAATAATACGGTCATATATCGGCTTTCACCTTCCATGGTAAAGCGACAACCTGGATTATGACTCATTTCCTTGACCAATTCAGGGGGGATATATTGTCCAAATAAATCTGTCAACTGGCGTTTATGACGAGATTCAACAATATAGCCATAAGACATATTAAAAATAAAAAGTACCAAAATTAATAAAAATGTGGTCGCAAAGGGTAAAACAATATGCATATGATGCCAAATGATGAGATTAAGCAAAAATATAAATCCTAAAATAGTCAGTGTTCCAAAGGTCGCTAACCATGGTGACAGCAAGGGCAAGACAATAATCATGACAATTGCAATGAAAATAACGAGAAACAATTCTAAATTAGGGATATAATCCGAATTTGCTTTTAAATTCTCATTTAATATGCCAGAAATGAGGTTAGCATGGAGTTCTACACTGGGATAATCTTTTTCAACTGGTGTGGCACGTGAATCTCGTAAACCTGCAGCACTCGTGCCAAATAAGACAATTTTATCTTTAAGATTCTCTTGAACACGTCCATATAAAACATCACTTGCAGAGACATACGTAAAAAATTTCTGACTTTTACCCCGATAAGGAATTAAGGTTTGAATGTGTTGATCTACAGGAATTTGCTTATCACCCACTTGTAAAATTCCTAAACTCTGCACAACATCTAACGTGATCTTTGGATTTCCTAAAGCCATACGGGTGACTGCTAAAGAAAGAGATTCATAGAAGTGTCCCTGATAGCGATATAACATCGGTATGCGTCGTACAATACCATCAGAATCTGGAAAGACATCAAAATGTCCCGCACTTTTGGCATTATTTTGAAATAGGGATAAATTAGCCACAAAACCCTGTGCAGTCGCAGCCTCAAATATCAAATTTTGCGGTGTTTTAGTAATGATGGGCGTTGGAAGTTGACCTATTTGGGTATCGTTTTTACTAAAAGTATAGCCTAATATGATACGACGATGACGCAAGCTTTCAGAGAATTGCTGATCATAATTTAAGGTATTTTCAAGACTTTTTAAGATTTCTAAAAATTTAGGGGCATCTTTTAAAGCGTCTTGTGATAATAATTGTAATTTTTTTAATCCAGAACTTTCATCGGATTCTGCAAATACCACATCCATACCCAACACATCAATATGATACGTATCAAATAACTGATCAATTAAGCCGGCAATCACAGCTCTATTCCAAGGCCAACGACCAATTTCATTCAAACTTTTTTCATCAATATCCAGAATAACAATTCTATTATCCAACGTTTGTGGTATAGAAGATTCTAGCCGAGTATCATAAATTTCATATTCTAAAGCATTAATAAAATCCCATTCAACCACTTTAACCACATGAAGTACAAAAAATAATAAGATACTCACACTGAATAATAATCGTAACGCATGATTATTAAAGAGATTTAAGAGTTTTGACAATTTTGACATAATCGTATTTCAGTCATTTTGAAATAATTGAGTCAATGCTAAGCCTGGATCAAGTGCTGTCATAAAAGCTTCACCGACTAAAAATGTATGTACGCCAGCTTTACGCAATAAAGCGACATCCTGATGTGTCTGAATACCACTTTCGCTGACAACAATATGATTTTTAGGTATCCATTTTAATAAATCCAAAGTATTGGATAGGTGAGTTGTAAACGTTCTTAAATTACGATTATTGATACCGATTAAAGGCATTTTCAAGTATAATGCCCGTTCTAATTCCTCATGATCATGCACTTCAATAAGCACATCCATATCCAAATGCGTTGCCAATTGGGCTAAATCTTGTAATTGAGCATCTCCTAAGGCTGCAACAATCAGTAAAATACAATCTGCACCCATAGCACGTGCTTCATACACCTGATACGCATCAATGATAAAATCTTTACGCAAAATGGGTAAAGAACAAGCCAATTGGGCTTGTTCTAAATATTCAGGCGCCCCTTGAAAAAAATCTTTATCTGTCAGCACAGAAAGACAGGTTGCCCCATGTTGTTCATAGCTTTTGGCGATTGCAATTGGATCGAAATGTGCTCTTAACACGCCTTTGCTGGGAGAAGCTTTTTTAATTTCAGCGATGACTGCTGGCTTTTTTTGCTGTATTCGTGCTTCAATAGCGGCAATAAATCCTCTGGGTGGCGTACTTTGTGCAGCATGTTGACTTAAAAGGCGTATGGGTATTTTTTGAGAATGGGCCTGAATTTCTGCACCTTTACGCTGAAGAATTTTTTTTAAAATATCGGGTGTTTTGCTCATAATCCTATTTTACAGAATTCAGAAAATCCATGATATATGTCCAATACATGTCTGACATGGAAATATTGTGATGATTAGTATTGGGTATCAGTTGTTGGTGTGTGACACCGCCCCATGCCTTAATCAGTGCTAGAGAATTCGAAGAAGGTATCACTGAATCATGTTGGGCTATTAAAGCAAAAAGGGGACTTTTTATGGAAGGTGCTAATGATATGACATCAAACGGATGTTTAAGAAGTAGAGACACAGGTACATAGGGATATACTTTTTGAGCTAAATTTTGAATGCTATCGTACGGGGATACCAAAATGACTCCGCTTAATTTCGGTCTTTTTGAGGCCAAATACACCGCTACTCCTGTCCCTAAACTCCGCCCAAATGCAACAATTCGATTGGCATTAATATCTGTTCTTTTGGAAAAAGTATCATACAGTAACACAGCATCATTAAAAAAATTCTGTTCACTGGGTTCACCCTCACTTAAACCATATCCGCGATAATTGACCAACAGTAATGACCAATTGTTTAAATAATTGCTATCCCTTATATGGCTGGATATTTCTTCTGAATTACCCCCAAAATATATTATTAAGGGTGCGGGTTGTTCAGAACCATTTTTTATATACCACCCTTGCAAACGAACATGATCGGGCGTCATTATCTGGATTTCCTCAGTATGAGGATATGTATTTTGAATCCAAGATAATTGTGTATCCGCCATGTCTTGTTGAATAAAGAGTAATCTTTCTTGCGAAAAGTACAAGAAAGGATATAACAATGAAGGAATTGCGACAAAAACACCGATAATAATTCTTAAGACAGACTGTAGCATTTTTTTAATCATTATTGACTCATCTTCTTTATTTTTTGATAACGAAAACACGTAATAATATGGTCATTCACCATCCCCACCGCTTGCATAAAAGCATAACACATGGTGGGTCCGATAAATGTAAAGCCTCTCTTTTTTAAATCTTGGCTCATCAAATGAGAGATAGCTGTGTTCATTGGAATATCAGATGTCTTTTCCCAGATATTCTGCTGCGTTTTACTCGCAACGAATTGCCAAATATAAGTATCAAAACTGCCAAATTGTGCTTGCACTTCAAGAAAAGCTGCCGCATTCTTTTGAGCAGAATTGATTTTAAGCCTATTTCTAATGATATAAGGATTGGTACTTAATTCAAGCAATTTAGATTTTGAATAATAGGCAATTTTATCAGCCTCAAAATTATCATAAGCAATTCGATATCCTTGTCTTTTTTTGAGAATCGTCTCCCAACGTAAGCCTGCCTGTGCTGCTTCTAAAATCAGAAATTCAAAAAGCAGGCGATCATTATGAACTGGGATTCCCCATTCTTTATCATGATAGACTTGTTCAATCAGTGAGTTGTTAGCCCATTCACATCGTTTCATTGTGAGGTATTAAGGTTTCTCCTTTTTGAATACGTTGTAAATAATCTTGAATGGTGGTTATAAACGTGTATGTTTCAATAGGTTTGGTTAGATAATCGATTGCACCCAATTCATATCCTTTTTTCTTAAATTCCTCAGATTTATACGCTGCTGTCAAAAATATAATAGGAATATGTTTTGTTTTCCGCCGAGAACGAATAAATTTAGCCGTTTCAAACCCATCCATTTGTGACATTTGAACATCCAGAAGAATTAAATCGACTTTTTCTTTCATGAGCACATTTAAAGCGATCACACCCGATTGCGCCTCAAACACTTTCACCTGTTGCAGCTCTTCTTCAAAAAGATGATGCAAATTTTTCAAATTCATTTTATTATCATCGACAATAAGTATACTTGAAGTAGGCATTTTGAATAACTTCCTATTTTGTTGTGATATCGTGTTATTTTGAGATTAAAAGACACAATTCCCGTAATACTTTGGGTTCTAAGACATTCTCGATAAATTCTAACAATTCTTTACTCTCTCCGCTAATCTTTTCAATATCAGAGATATATTTGCTATCCCTTTCCCTCTTAATTTTGTCTTCAAGTGACTTACTAGATTTGATAATTACAGAGAGTGATGTTTGTAGCTCATCCATAATATCTTGAAGTGATTCATTAACCTCTGCAATTTTCGTGACTTCTTGAGCCGTCGCTTTTTTAATTTTTGGAGTAACCGCTGGGTTTGAAATAATAGGAGGGGGCGTTGCGACAGGAGCAGGCTGATGTCTTTGTTTGACAAAACGTAAATATGTATGCAGTTTACTGACTAATTTGTCAGGATCAATGGGTTTCGTCAAGTAATCCACCGCTCCTAGCTCATAACCTTTTTTCTTAAAGTCAGCGGATTTATAAGCAGCTGTCAAAAATACAATAGGAACATGTTGTGTTTTTGTACGTGATTGAATAATCTTAGCTGTTTCAAAACCATCCATTTGTGGCATTTGTATATCAAGAATAATCAAATCTACCTCTTGTTTCATGAGGATGCTTAACGCATTTAATCCTGAAAGAGATTCTACAACGTTTACATGTTCAAAATCTTCTTCAATAAGACTACGTAAACTCAACAGATTATTTTTATTGTCATCAACTATTAAGATAGTTACGGTACCTATTGACATTTTTAGCTCCTATTTTTTAATTTTGTGTAGTATAACACTGATCTCATGAGTTTTAAAGAGGATGTCATAAAATTAACACTTTATAATATAACAAATTGATGATGCATAAAAACTTGACATTATGTTTTAGAAGTCTACAATCTAATTAACATCATTAACAAGAAGAGAAAGATTATGAAAATATTTGCTTTCATCAGTATCTTATTGTTACCCGTCATTACACAAGCAGAAATGCCTATTACACGTGGCAGTATGCTTGCGTTATCTTGTACAGGATGCCATGGCACTAATGGCAAAAGTCCTGGCGCTATTCCCACCATTGCTGGAAAATCAGCTGGCTATCTGATAACTATTATGAAAGATTTTCGTGATAATAGGATTTTTTCCACTGTCATGGGACGACAGGCTAAAGGCTATACAGATGAAGAAATCACATTGATCGCCGAATATTTAACGACTTATAAATAAGAGGAATTGATACATGAATCCATTTTCTCGACGACAATTCATTAAATTGGTGGGTGCAGTTGGGGCTTTATCCAGTTTAAGTGCCTGTCAATTCGGTGAAGAAAAGGTCATTGAAGGTCGTGTTGTGATTGTAGGAGGGGGGTTTGGGGGCGCAACTTGTGCTAAGTATATACGTCGTTTTAATCCTAACATTGAAGTCACTTTAATCGAACGTGATGCAAAGTTTATCACATGCCCTTTTAGTAACATGGTCTTGGCAGGTTTATATGGGATAGATTGGATCACCCATGAATATACTGCGTTACGTGATAAGTATAGTGTAAAGATAATACAAGATACGGTGATCGATATTGAACCTATTGCCAAAAAAGTCTTACTGAAAGGGGGAAAATCTGTACACTATGATCGCTTAGTGATGTCCCCTGGTATTGATTTTCAGTGGGATGCGATTGAAGGGTATACTGAATCTATCAGTCACCAAATCCCACATGCTTGGAAAGCGGGGGCGCAAACTTTATTACTACGTGATCAATTGCAAGCGATGAAAGATGGCGGTGTGGTGATTATTGCCCCCCCCCGCAATCCGTTCCGTTGTCCCCCCGGTCCCTACGAACGTGCGGGTTTAATCGCACATTATCTGAAACAACATAAGCCTAAATCAAAAATCCTGATATTGGATGCTAAAGACACATTTTCTAAACAAGCTTTATTTACACAAGGCTGGGCAGATTTGTATCCAGGTATGATTGAATGGGTGGAAGGCTCTTTCGGGGGGCATATCACCGGTGTTGATGCGAAAACAAACACCTTATATAACAGCGATAAAGAGGCCTATAAGGGTGATGTGATTAATATCATTCCACCCCAAAAAGCAGGGCTTATTGCTCATAAGGTGGGTTTAGTGAATGAGGACGGTTGGTGTCCTATTAATCAAAGAACTTTTGAGTCTCAAAAACATGCAGACATTCATGTGATTGGGGATGCGTGTATTGGAAGTAAAATGCCCAAATCAGGTTTTGCTGCCAATAGTCAAGCCAAGGTCTGTGCTGCTGCGATTGTCACCAGTTTAGATGGGACAGAAATGCCTGAACCATCTTATGTTAATACGTGTTATAGCCTTATTGGACCTGATTATGGCATTTCCGTGGCTGCTGTCTATCGTTTTACGGAACAAGGCATTATGAAAATCAAGGCTTCTGGAGGGGTGAGTCCCCAAAATGCTCATGCTGATTTTCGTAGGAAAGAAGCCCACTATGCTATTGGTTGGTATATGAGTATTACTAATGATATTTTCGATTCTTTTTCATAATTTATGATATTTAAATACAACAATGGATATTAAATCTGCATTAAAAGCCGTCATCGCACATCAAGATCTGAGCAGGGATGAGATGTCTTCTGTCATGCGTAGCATCATGACAGGTGAAACGACCCCTGCCCAAATCGGTGGTTTTTTGATTGCGCTGCGCATGAAAGGCGAAACGGTGGATGAAATTACTGCAGCCACCAGTATCATGCGTGAATTGGTTACCCCTGTATCTGTTGAAACGCAACATTTAGTAGATATTGTGGGTACGGGGGGAGATGGCTTAAATACCTTTAATATTTCAACGAGCAGTGCCATTGTTGTTGCAGCGGCTGGCGGAAAAGTCGCGAAACATGGTAATCGTTCTGTGTCCAGTAAATCAGGAAGTGCGGATGTTTTGGAGGCGTTAGGGGTTAATATTAATCTCACTCCTGAACAAGTAGCTGAATGTGTCAATACACTGGGTATTGGCTTTATGTTTGCACCGCTACATCACAGTGCGATGAAACATGCCATAGGTCCCCGTCGTGAAATGGGCGTACGGACTATTTTTAATATATTAGGTCCTTTAACCAATCCTGCCAATACCCCTAATCAACTTTTGGGTGTTTTTAGTAAACAGTGGGTAGAACCTTGTGCCAATGTATTAAAGCAATTAGGCAGTACACACGTATTAGTTGTCCATTCTGAAGATGGTTTAGATGAAATCAGTATTGCTGCCCCCACTGATATCGCTGAATTGCAAAATGGGATTATCACCACTTACACGATTACACCTGAAGATTTTGGCTTGAAGCGAGCCCCGCTTGCTAAAATACAAGTCGATTCCATTGCAAACAGCATGAAAATGGTGCATCAAGTATTTGATAATCATGATTGTCCCGCAAGAGATATCGTGGTGCTTAATGCAGGTGCTGCTATTTATGCTGCTGGTTTAACAGATACGCTTGCAGAAGGCGTTATAAAAGCACAAGATGTTTTAAGGGATGGAAAGGCACGGGATACACTCACGGCTTGGATAACACTTACTCAAAAATTTTAGGAGAAAACGTATGCAGACCATCTTAGGACGTGCTATTTTCAGTTTTGGACTATTCTTCTGTTTGTTAGCAAGCGTACTGACCATAACCGTTGTCGTAACGCAACAACAGCAGGATGATAGCCTGATCGTCAATTTGTCGGGACGACAACGGATGTTGACCCAGAAAATGACTAAGGAAATACTTATTTTTTCAAGTATCGCACTGAGTGCGCCTCAAAATAAAAATATGCTGAGGGTATGGAAAACACAACTTGAAAAAACAATGGATGTGTTTGATACTACGCTATTTGCACTTAAAAATGGTGGATTAGCGCCGCTTGATCTGGAAAAAAAGAAGTTTAGAAAACTGCCCCCCGCTATGCAACTAAATATAAAAATGGGCTTGGAAACAGTTGTGAATCTGTGGTTGACATTTAAGCAAAATATGATGTTGGTCATTCATTCTGAGGGGCGAGACACACAGGCTATGAATTATGTTATTTCTCATAATGTTCAATTATTAAAAGCAATGAATAAAGTGGTTTTTCAAATGCAGGCTGAGGCTGAAGAAGATGTTTTATTCATGTTTAATGCACAATTACTGGCTGTTATTTTGGGTGCATTATTGGTAATTATTATGATTTTAACAGTGAAACTGTCTATTGTGAACCCTATCAATAATTTGGTCACTGCTGCCAATTCAATGAGTTTGGGGAATTTGAATCAAGCCATTAGTGCATCTGGTTTGCGTGAGATTAGGGAATTGTCAAACTCGCTTGATAGAATGCGGATTAGCTTACAAAGGATGATGGATAGATGTATCAAAAAACATTAAGGTCTCCCTTTTGGTTATATGGCATTGCTGCCGGTATAATGACAATAGGTGTGATGTCTTTATGCTATACATTAGGTATTCATATTTTGATTTCTTATTTAATATCAATTAATGTGTCTACATTTTTTATGTATGGTTATGATAAAATGATTGCAGGTACCTCGTTATTAAGAGTGCCAGAATGGATTTTACATGGGCTTGTCATAGGCGGGGGTTCTCCTGCTGGACTGATGGCTCAAAAAGTATTTCGTCATAAGACAGTTAAAGGCTCTTTCCAATTAGTATATTGGGGAATTGTCATTATTCAAGTCGTGATTTTTGTTTTGTTAATGTTGTATTATTATAAATAAAGGCAGTTGATATGAAGTCGGCCCCAAGGGAAATTATAACCCCTCGTCCTAAAATGTCCCTGACTATTCCAAAAGGAATGGCGCCAGTGGAATTTTTTAACAGTCCTGCTAATTTAAAAAATTTAGCTGAAGAAAACGGTTTATTTAGGACACCTGAAAACTTGTTAATGTATCGCAAGTTGATTGGTCATAGCGTTGAATTTGATGCGTCTATTATTTTAGATACTTCTAAACGCATCTTAGATCCCTTGGGACGTCCGGTGAGACGTGATCAAGTGTCCCGTAATCAAAAGAAAGTGTGGAATCACATGACACGTATTCTATTTGAATACATGTTAGATCAGTATCCTGATCCTGCTAAACATCTGATTTTATGCGGTGAGGCCAGTTTAGATGCGACATGGCCTTTAAATAAACCGGGTGTGCCCAGTATTCGTATGATCCATAATCATTTTATGGCTTTTCCGATGCAGGAATTGGAGACGGCACAACACGCCAATCCTATGGATCCGAATTTAACAGATAGTGGTCATCATAGTTTATTTTTACGCCATTTAAGCGGCATTTATCATGAATTTTTAGAAGTCCTTGATCTACAAATTTTGTCTCCCATAGACAGTGCGGAATCGTCACTAAAACTAACGGGTTATCCACAAGGTTTACCCTGCTGGGAGGTTAAAGGGGGGGCGAAAATGCTGAGAAATCGTTATTTCTGGTATGAATATGAGCAAGTCTTATTAGGATTCTTAGATTTTTATCGCACCTTTTTCTCTTTAGTGGCGACAGGTGATCCTTTGGTACCCAAACAGGCTAATTTCTCTCAACAAATCAATGAGGTGTTATTAGACAGTGGACGTTTTCAACGGGTGGCTCGTGATTTACGCGAAAAAGTGATTCAAGATCCTTTATTTGCTAATGAAATTCGTTGGCGTCCAGCGTATAAACAATTGTTATATCGTGATGATTCGGGACGTTTGATTGTGACCATTTCTCAAAATTCAGTGGGCAATGCGATTACAGAACTTTTGGGTATAGTGGTCAAACGAAAAGAAGATGTGGAAGCATACGCAGCTGCAGAACCGGGTTTAGTCGGTAGATTATTAGAAGCAAGAGCACGGCTCGTTGAGGCAAATATCGGTGAAGTGATTGCTGCACCCGCTTGGGCAACAGGAGAATTTGTGCCCCATCCAGTATAAATCCTTTGAAACTTGGCAGGTTTGCTTTAAAACCTGCTCGGTTTTTCTGAACTTATGAGGTGATTGATGCCTATTAAACGCGTTCTTTCAAACGGTAAAGTGCCTGTTAAAATTTATACAGATGATATTGAGGCCTCTGCTGAAAAGCAATTGCATGAATTATCTACTTTACCTTTTATTTTTAAACATATTGCTGCGATGCCTGATGTACATTGTGGCATCGGGGCAACGATTGGATCTGTGATTCCAACACGGGGTGCTATTATTCCCGCAGCGGTCGGTGTGGATATCGGTTGTGGCATGTCTGCAGTCCAATTATCATTAAAAGCTTCTGATTTACCTGATAATTTGTCTCATATTCGCATGCAATTTGAACAAGCAGTCCCTGTGGGCTTTGAAATGCACCCTAATCCCACGATCAACGACCTTTCTCAACAGACAATGGGTTCACAATTAGATGAGCTACTCCAAAAACATCCCACTTTGATTAAAATGAAAAAGAATTTTCATGATGATTGGAAATTGCAATTAGGTACTTTGGGGAGTGGTAATCATTTTATAGAATTGTGTCTTGATGAACATCAAAACGTTTGGGTGATGTTACATTCGGGAAGTCGGGGGGTGGGTAATGTGATTGGGAGATATTTTATTGGCTTGGCTAAAAGAGATATGGAAAAATGGTTTATTCATCTCCCTAATGCTGATTTAGCCTATTTGCCACAAGGGACTGAGCATTTTGATGATTATTGGCACGCTGTTTTATGGGCACAAGAGTATGCACGGATTAATCGTGATGAAATGATGCGTTTAATTTTAAAGGCTTTAGGCGGTGTTCATTTGCCTGCCTTTACTTTGGTCAATAAAGCCATCAGTTGCCATCATAATTATGTCGCCTTAGAAAATCATTATAAAGCAAATGTCTTTTTAACCCGAAAAGGGGCAATTAGTGCCCGAGAGGGGGAATGGGGTATTATTCCCGGTAGTATGGGCACGCAATCATATATTGTTCAAGGTAAAGGGGAACAAAACAGTTTTTGTTCTTGTAGTCATGAGGCAGGACGTCGTATGGGACGTAAAGAGGCAAAACGACGTTTTAACATTGAGGATATGGTTGCACAAACCCAAGGCGTAGAATGTCGTAAAGATGAAAGTGTGATTGATGAAATTCCAGCTGCCTATAAATCTATTGAAACGGTTATGGCCAATCAAAATGATTTGGTGGAGATCGTGCATACCTTAAAACAGGTGGTGTGTGTGAAAGGATGACTTAAATGCGTAAGCTTATATCTATTGAAGAACTATTAATATTATTATTGATATACTGCCAATTATACTCACTATTAAGAAAAATTAATTGATTAAAAATCATCAAAATTGAAAATAAATTACTTTTAATCAAAAATAGTAATTTATTTTAAAAATCAATAACTTACAAGACTGATTATCCCTAAAAATCGTCAGGTTATATCAAGTATTAAAAGAAATAATATCATCAGTTTTTGTATATAAGTATTTCTTAATATAACCATATATTTCAATAAAATCAATCACTTATAATGTAAATTCTCTCTAAATTTCTCAAATTATACTTATCATAAAAATAAACAATGAAAAAAGGGTATTGCAAGTCTAAAAAGAAAGATAATATAATAACCCTATCATTTACTAAACAATTAATTTTTTAATTAAATAATTTAAGGGAATTTACAACATGCGCTCTAACAACATACGTTACAATTTAGGCCTTATCATTATATTATCACTTATATTATTACCAGGAACTGTATCAAGTAATTCAAAGCGTATACTTAAGGTGACGGCAACTGCATATAGCTCTACAGTAGGTCAAACAGATAGCACCCCTACACTTGCAGCTTGGAATAATCGTTTAAAACCTGGAATGAAAGTGATTGCAGTGTCTCGTGATTTACTCAAAATGGGATTAACAAATGGGACTAAAGTGAGAATTGCTGGCTTAAGTGGCGTATATACTGTTAGAGACAAAATGAATAAACGTTGGACAAAGAAAATTGACCTTTATATGGGTAATGATCTTCAAGCAGCTAAAAATTGGGGCAATCGTAAAGTGGTTATTCAATGGTAAGCATTCATTTAATACAGCATTCAACCCAAGGGGATTTCCCCATGGGTTAAAACATACGTAATTATTTACCAATTCTTCTTGCATCTTTCTCTTCCCCCCCCCCGATATTTCCCAACTGATAAAGTTTCCTTTAAAAAGAGATAAAATCATATTGATTTATCCTAAAAAAAAGGATAATATGAGTTATGAAAACGATAGTCACTCAACTTATTGATAATTTCCACGAACGAAAATTGCCAGTTCTTGTTAAACGAGATAAGAAATTTGTGCAAATACCAGGAAAAGCTGATGTCGTCATCGGTATGAGACGTACTGGTAAAACTTTTTTCTGTTATCAAAGAATGCAGGCATTGCTTGCTACAGTCTCAATAGAAAAATTGCTGTATCTAAACTTTGAAGATGATAGATTGCTTGGGTTTACGGTGCATGATTTTCAGATTATCCTTGATGTTTATTATGCAAAATATCCTGAGTTTCGGGATACGACATGTCATTTTTTCTTTGACGAAATTCAGTGTATCGAACAATGGGAAAAATTTATTCGACGTTTACTGGATACAGAAAATGTACAAATTTATTTGACGGGTTCTTCATCAAAATTGCTCAGCGTTGAGATAGCCAGTACTTTACGAGGACGTTCTCTGACAACAGAAATATTTCCTTTTAGTTTTCAGGAGTTTTTAAAATATCACGGGATTTTTGATGTGCCTCCTATCAGATTTGGTGCTCAGACAGTGTCTGTGTTACGCAAGGCTGTCAAGGATTATCTTGAAATCGGTGGATTTCCAGAGGTACAAACATTAGATCGTGACATACGCATTGAAGTGTTGCAAGGCTATATTGATTCAGTATTGCTGAAAGATGTGATAGAACGTCATAAAGTGAGCAATATTACCGCACTTAAATATTTGGTTCGTCATCTCATGAGTTCCCCCAGCTGCAAATTCAGCGTTAATAAATTTTACAATACTCTGAAAAGTATGTCAGTCAAATGTAGCAAAAATACTCTGTATGAGTATCTTGATCACTTGATGGAAGCCTATTTGTTTTACCAAGTTCCCATACATAGCCGTTCAGAAAAAGCACGACAACTTAATCCAACCAAAATCTATACGATAGATACTGGTTTGCTTAATGCCATGAGCTTTCGTAATTCATTGAATAATGGTCCATTGTTAGAAAACCTCGTATTTATGCACCTACGACGTACTGGGTATCTCGTTGAATATGTGAATACCAAAACAGCTTATGAAACGGACTTTTTGGCGAGACATAAAATTTCTAATGAGATCAAACTGATTCAAGTATGTTGGGATATGTCAGATGAAAAAACATTCAAGCGAGAGCTTCGAGGTTTGCAAACGGTGATGAAAGAATTATTTATTAGCTCAGGTATTATAATCACGTGGGATGAGGAAAGTACTATTGATAATAATATCCTAATCTACCCTATCTGGAAATGGTTCTTGTTAGAACCAGAATTTTCAAGATAAAAGTACAAAAAAACGGGTTATCTTTTTAGCGATAACCCGATTGTTCATAGTTTAGTTTAGTTAGAACAGAAAACTTATTGGTCTAATAGAGAAAAGGTAGCTTTAGAATAAGGTTTCTAAATGTTCTATTTTATTAA
>DAOVZS010000172.1 GCA_030635005.1 Thiomargarita sp.
AAAATGATAATAATATTCAATTCAAACATTCTCATATCTAAATCAGATCCTCACTGTCTGAATCAGAATTTACAGGATTATAGAATTTTCAGAATTGGGAAGGGGCACAGGCACAATCTAATGCTTGTGCCTTTTATTAATTCTGAAAATTCTTAAATTCTGTAAATTCTGATTCAGACAAGAGTTTCCCTCTCCTAAATCTCAGGAGAGCCATTATTCTCCCTAGATTAAAATTACCTATCCACTTCAGGCGGGCAGGCATCCAAGGAAAACATAATTAAGGCAATATCTTCCACTCTGCCCCCCAAACATAATTTTTCTAATACTTGCACCGCATGCATTGTTGAAGGTCCTCGTACATGTACACGCCAAGGTTTTGTGCCACCATTGGAAACTACGTAAAATGCTAATTCACCTTTTTGGGCTTCCGTACGTGCATACGCATCACCTTTAGGAATATTCCAAGCCAGTGGATTGGGCAAAGCACATCGAATAGATCCTTTGGGCATACGGGTGATAATTTGACGTAAAATCTTAATAGATTCAATGATTTCTGAACGTCTCACCATAGTTCGTGCTAAAATACATCCCCCCTTTTCGGTAGGGATTTCAAATTCTAAGTGCTTATAAATTAAATAGGGATCATCGCGACGTACATCAAAAGGCAAACCACAAGCCCGTAAATTCGGTCCTGTCACGCCCCAATCTAAAGCTTGCTCTTGTGTCAACGCCCCAATACCTTCCGCCCGTTTATGAAAAACAGGATTATTAAAAAATAAATCGTCATAATCGGGTAAACGGGCTTCTAAATAATCCAAAAGATGGCTTAATTTGTCTAAAAAGCCATTAGGCACATCACGACGCACACCACCGGGAGTAATAAACATGTGATAAATACGAGCCCCTGTCAATTCTTCAAACAAGTCTAATATATAATCACGATCCGTAATCCCCCAAAACATATTACTGTATTGTCCAATAGGCGCAGCGGTGCCGCCCACAATAAAAAGATGTGCAGCAATCCGTGACATTTCTAAAATCATGACACGTATCCATTGTGCACGTTCTGGGACTTCTAAACCTGCCAGCATTTCAACAGCTTGTGCATACGTTTCTTCCATTGGTGGTGGATCAGGCACACAAATTCTAGGCACAAGGGCAACATTTTGAATCCATAAACGTTCTTCCATGATTTTTTCAAAACCACGATGTAAATAACCAGCATCTGCTTTTATGCCTACAATTTCATCACCTGTTAGGCGTACTTTGAGTGCATAATTACCCTCAATACCGGGATGATTAGGACCAAAATAAAGCTCATACTCATGGCTGGCGGGATGTTCTATGGGATGATAATTTTCTGGACGCATGTTTTGTTTTTAGTGAACTGTTATCAAAAAATATTTTTATTAGCATTAAAATCCTTAAGGGCTTCATTGGCTAATGTATCAAATTTTCCAGATATAATATCTTTCTCAATTTTCTTATCCCAATTGGAAGCTTCAAATGTTTCATACCAAGCACGAAAGCGATCTAAATCATTTGTGGATAAATGCATCACATTTGTACTAATTTCTTCTACAGTCATTATATTACTCAACAACCTGTCCTCCTTTTTCCTCAATATCTTTTAACCAATCAGGAGAATATTCTTGCCATTTAAACGTCTCTTTCACATAATCTACACTAGAAAAGGATTTAAGCATGGGCGGAGGTCCATACCATTCCGTTAAAATAAAGGGTTCCATATCAAGTGCCCCTTCAAAGTATACACCAAACATTTCATGAATATCACGTTCGAAAAAAGCAGCAGGCGTATAAATATCATAAACAGAAATATAACGCCCCGGGTTTTTAGGAATATGAATATGGGCTGAAATCAATGTTTTTACTTCATAAGACCAAAGATGATACACCAATTCAAATTCATCAGTATCTGGCCAATCAACACAGGAAATAGCAGATAAGTGTAAATATCCAGCACGCCCTTTTAATAATTCTAATAAAGCAGGTAATCTATCTCTGTGTAATTCTATGCGTAAACGATGTCTGTCTTGTACTGTAAAGGTGAGATTGGGAATGTTTTGAAGGGTAGAATCTAAAATCTCAGGTAATGGTGTACTCATTCAATTGACTCCGACAATATGATTAGGAATCGTTTTGGTCACATATTTTGAGGCAAATTTTGCCAATAAAGCAGTATGATCGCCAATCGTTTTCTCGCCAAATAATTGATAATGGCGTGCTTCTGCAATGACATCTGTGGGAGTATGCCAATCGGGTCCAAATAAAGCCTGTTGATGCCCTAAATATTCATCATAATTATAATAATAATCCTTCCAACAATTGGCATTGCCGTTATCAATATTATCCATCAATTGCAAAAAACCTTGCTGCATGGCTTCAGGTCTCGGCATACAACCTGCCATATACATATCCACCGGAATATATTCTAATAACCGTTTTATGGTGGCATAACTTTGCCAATACATTCCCCCATTTATCGTACACGAACCCATACCAATCACATATTTCGGGGCTGCCATTTGTTCATATGTTAAAATCACTCGTTTCAGTGTTTTAATAGATAAATAACCTGTAATCAGTAAAATATCCGCTTGACGTGGGGTTACCATAGGTTGAATACCTAAACGCTCTGAATCAAAGCGAGAAGTAATGACAGGGGGTAATTCAATAGCACCACAACCTGTACAATAATGCAAAATAAATAAAGAACGTGCTCTACAATGATTGGCAATTTTATCCAATACTTGACGTAATAAGGAACGCTCTTCTTTATCAGGGGTACGACAGATTTCAGATTTCATAAGGCTTATTTAAAGATACATTTTACAGGTTCACGTGTAAAAACTCAATTATGTGTCAGAAGGACTCATGATGCCATTTTTTAAAATACTCCAAGCAACTAACAAAATCAATACATATCCTGTGAGCTCTGACATTTCCTCAAAAAATTGGTGGTGTTGTACTAATTTTGCATGTTCAAAAGCAGACCCTATACCTAAGAATATGCCTGCTGTGATCATCGAAACACCGTTTTTTGAACGCAAAAAACTGATTGATAGATGTTTGTAGTAGGAAAAGTTAAAGAAAGCGTAAGAGAATATAGCAATAAATCCAGTTCCTAATATTATATTACGTCCTATACCAGAACCCAGTACGATGAGTATTTCTGGAATATCAAATTTTTCAACATCAATTTCTCTCACAATAAAACTCAGACACAAAAAAGCAAAAAATAACAGAATAAGTTTATCCATTCTTTTTTGAGAAACCACAGGTGTAAAAAAAACAAGGCAAGCAAGCATGAGCGTGACTACTTGGATATTTTCAAGAGGTCCATTTTCTTTATACAGAAACACATGATTATGCATAAAAACAAGATATGTAGATCCCAAAAGCAATCCTATAAATATCACAATTGTAATGATAATGCGTTCGTCCCAATAATCCTGATTTCTAAATATTTTCATGAATAGTGTCAATAATGTATTTTTGTTCATTTTCTGTTAAATAAGGGTGCATCGGTATACTCATTACCTTACGGGCTACTGTATTTGCAACTAAACAATCCGCTGTCTGTAAAGAGGCAAAAGCAGTTTGCTTATTTAAAGGAATAGGATAATGAACTGCAGTGGGAATCCCTTTTTGTTTTAATTTTTCTTGTAAAGCATCTCGATTATCAGTTTGTATTGTATATTGGGCATAAACGCTCGTATTATAAGGTTCTATATACGGTGTCGTCACACTATTTTTTAATTTATGGGTATATTTTTGTCCAATACGACTACGGGCGTCTACTTCTTGTGGGAATAGTTCAAATTTAGCTAAAATAATGGCAGCTTGTAAGGTATCCATGCGTCCATTAATACCAATACGCGTATGATGATAGCGTTTTTCTTGTCCATGCACTCGAATGTCACGCATAATTTTAGCATATTCATCCAAATTGGTAAAACACGCTCCTCCGTCTCCATAACCGCCTAATGGTTTTGAGGGGAAAAAACTGGTGCAGCCAATAGTAGATAAATTGCAAGATTTTTGTCCTTTATAGCTTGCCCCAAAACTTTGTGCAGCGTCTTCAATTACAGGTAGCGTGTATTGTTTCGCAATCGTATTAATCGCATCAAAATCCGCACATTGTCCATATAATGACACGGGCATAATGGCTTTAGTTTTAGAAGTGATGGCTGCGTGTATTTGGCTGGCATCAAGATTATAGGTACGGGGATCAATATCCACAAACACAGGCTTTGCCCCTAATAATGCTATGGTTTCAGCAGTCGCAATAAAACTAAAAGGTGTCGTAATCACTTCATCATCGTGCCCAATGCCTAACGCCATCATCGCAATTAATAACGCATCTGTACCACTAGATACGGTGATACAATGTTTGCTTCCCACATATTCAGCTAATTTTTGTTCTAATTCTTGTATTTCTGGCCCCATGATGTATTGTCCATGATGGAGTACTTTTTGGATATTTGTGTTTATTTGAGAACGACAGTGGTTTTGTTGGGTTTTGAGATCAATAAAATTAATGTTCATATTGATATTCCTTTCAAAATAGCTACTTTACCAAAGTTTTGGTGAATTTAAAGCTGATACACACTGAACCAATCCTGTAGTTTTGCTCATAATGCCTTCTACAAGTTCCTGTGCCATCCAAGCTTCTTTAGGATATTGTAATGGATGCGGGGGTTCAAGGTGGTGGTTTGCCTTGAATCCAGTGTGTTTGTAATAATTTGGATCACCGTATACAAGCACTATTTCAGCCCCTCGCTCTTTTAGCATTTCCAGCCCCTTATTAATGAGC
>DAOVZS010000260.1 GCA_030635005.1 Thiomargarita sp.
AGTGGCGAGCTAAAAATCATTTAACTTAAAAACTGATGTTACGCACTCCTGTTTCTAAATAACATATTTACATGTTTTAGCTCCAGGGCGATGCCCCTGGCTATATTATTAAGCCCCGTTGGGGCGAAGACACAGGCACAGTCAGAAACACAGGCACACACACAGGCAATAATATAGGAACTGTGCGTTGAAATATGAAGATGTTGGGGAAATGATCCTCGCCAAACCTAGGGCGTTGCCCCAGACTGCTATATATCGCCCTTTCAGGGCTTGTCATTATCTATCATCAAAACTTGACATTTACCAATAACACCCTTTATATTAAAGCTATTTTTTAACAATGGTTCAAACAGTTTTTTTTGATTTCACTTTAACTGTCCAAACCATTGATATATATCCCCTAGGAGAAATTAATGCCTTCACGTCGAACACTTGCCAATGCTATTCGTGCTTTAAGCATGGATGCAATACAAAAAGCTAATTCTGGTCATCCGGGTGCTCCCATGGGTATGGCGGATATTGCCGAAGTATTGTGGAATGATTATATGAATCACAACCCAGCAAATCCAAATTGGGTTAATCGTGATCGTTTTATCATGTCTAATGGACATGGTTCAATGCTTGTATATTCTCTTCTACATTTGACAGGTTATGATTTACCGATATCAGAACTTAAGAATTTTCGGCAATTGCATTCTAAAACACCGGGACATCCAGAATATGGTTATGCACCCGGTGTTGAAACCACTACAGGTCCTTTAGGACAGGGTATCACTAATGCAATAGGTATGGCTATCGCTGAAAAAGTGTTAGCAGGTCAGTTTAACCGTCCAGATCATCATATCATTAACCATCATACTTACGTGTTTTTAGGAGATGGGTGTTTAATGGAGGGGATTTCTCACGAAGCATGTTCTTTAGCAGGCACTTTGGGACTTGGAAAATTGATTGCCTTTTATGATGATAATGGTATTTCTATTGATGGTCAGGTTGAAGGCTGGTTTACTGATAATACGCCCCAACGTTTTGCGGCTTATGGTTGGAATGTGATTGACAATATAGATGGACATGATGCTGTAGCCATTAAACAAGCCATAGAAACAGCACGTTCACAAAACGATAAACCTACCTTGATTTGTTGTAAAACCATTATAGGATGGGGTTCTCCTAACAAACAAGGGACAGCATCTTGTCACGGGGCTGCTTTAGGAAATGATGAAATCGCTTTAGTCAGAAAACAAATTCAGTGGGAACATGCACCTTTTGTGATACCTGATGATGTGGCTCAAAGTTGGAATGCGAAAGACAAGGGAATGCAGCTTGAAAAAACGTGGGATGCGCAGTTTTCTGCTTATCAACAATCCTTTCCAGATCTCGCAATTGAGTTAAAACGTCGTTTAAAGGGTGATTTGCCTGAATCTTTCTTAGAACAGGCCAATAGCTTTATTTCTAGCGTTGATGCCAAGCAAGAAAAAATCGCTTCTCGTAAAGCGTCTCAAAATGCACTGAATGGCTTAGGACCTTTATTACCTGAATTTTTAGGGGGATCGGCAGATTTAGCAGGCTCTAATTTAACGATTTGGTCTGGAAGTAAGGCGATTAAAGAACATGCGGATGGTAATTACATTAATTACGGTGTTCGTGAATTTGCCATGTCTGCTATCATGAATGGGATTAGCTTACATGGAGGCTTTATTCCTTATGGGGCTACATTCTTGATCTTTTCTGAATATGCGCGCAATGCCTTACGCATGGCTGCTTTGATGAAAATTAGAACGATTTTTGTCTACACGCATGATTCTATTGGCTTAGGAGAAGATGGACCTACGCATCAACCTGTTGAACAAACAGCGACGTTACGTTTAATTCCTAATATGTCCGTGTGGCGCCCATGCGATGCCGTAGAATCTGCTGTATCGTGGAAAATGGCGATTAAACGCACAGAAGGTCCCAGTTGTTTAATCTTTTCACGTCAAGGATTACCACATCAAGAACGCACGGTACAACAATTAGAATTGATTGAACGTGGCGGTTATATTTTATCAGAGTGCAAAGGCACACCCGATGGCATTCTAATAGCCACGGGCTCTGAAGTGTCATTGGCTATGGATGCCGCCAAACAATTGGCTGAGAAAGGCAAGAAAATTCGTGTGGTTTCTATGCCTAATACCAATCTATTTGATGCACAAGATCAAGAATATCAAGATTCTATATTACCTTCCAATGTTACAGTACGTGTCGCCATAGAGGCGGGTGTAACAGATGCGTGGTTTAAATATGTAGGATTACAAGGTAAAGTCGTCGGTATTAATCGCTTTGGTGAATCAGCCCCTGCGAATGCGTTATTCAAAATGTTTGGATTCACAGTGGATAATGTTGTTAAAACAGTAGAATCTATTCTTTAAATCTAGGAGACAATGTAGATGGCAATAAAAGTTGCAATCAATGGTTATGGTCGTATTGGACGTAATATCTTACGTGCTTTATATGAAGCAGAACGGACTCAAGAAATTTCGATCGTTGCTGTGAATGATTTAGGGGATGCGAATACCAATGTGCATTTAACAAA
>DAOVZS010000025.1 GCA_030635005.1 Thiomargarita sp.
TAGGCAAAAAAAAACCCGTAAAAACGGGTTTTCGTGTAAAAAGACTAACTAGATAGATGAGATTAATCTTGGCACTGTTTTGGAAGATATTTATTCAAGAAATCAGTGTTAGCAGCATCACATTCCCATTTACCAGTCACATCATTCCAAGTAAATACTAAGACAGCAGTTGCATTAACTGTAGGAAGTACCCAAGAAACTGTCCCTGATGAACCTGAAGGAATGTAACCAGACGCTTTAAGTTGTACGTACTCACCAGAGGTATTACCAATACTGGCCAATGTTTCAGGTAAAGCACCGTTCATGGCATACAGTTCTGTGGTTTTCAGTTCAACTGAATGCATGATACCCATTGCATCACTAAACTTAGATTTCTTGATGTAATCTTGATAAGCAGGGATAGCAACAGCTGCTAAAATACCAATAATCGCAATAACGATCATCAATTCAATAAGAGTAAAACCTTTTTGTTGGGTTTTCATCGTCATTCTCCGATGTAAATAAATAATGTAGTTAAATTCAATCTCAAATAAATCGAAACTGGTTACCCGATGGGTTGTCTTAAGATAATGCATAAGCTGCGCCAACTTTTTATCTCTTGTATTTATAAGGCTTAAGAGAAAGGGCGTATCCTATGACTGCTGCTGAAATTCAACATTTATTAACTATTTTAATCCGCCATCATACTGTATATGATTGATTTAAATATCAAATAATAGGAAAGTGCTGAAATTCAGCACATTTGTTGAATTTCAACAATACGACATTATTCTTAGTAACCGCCTTTACGTCTGCTTTCTGGTAATCCGCCAATTTTACCGGCTTGTTTAGAAGGTCCACCAGGAAATAATTGATAAATCGTTTTAGTATCTACCTTTTTTTCATTCCAAACGTCTTGCATGGCTTTGGTCATCTTGCGCATATTAGGTTGATTGCCCGCATTGTTGATGTATTCATCACGCAAGTACTTGATAACATCCCAATGGCGTTCGGTCAATTCATCAATGCTTTCTTCTTTTGCAATGTAATTAGCCACCCCTTCATTCCAATCTTCTATATTCACTAAAAAACCACTAGCAGTGTTTTCAATCGTTTGTCCATCAATTTCGTATGCCATGAAGGTGTATCCTTTTAATATGATATTAAGTGAGTTATTTATTATATAATAAAATTATAAGCAATTGTATATACAATTACCATTTCTTTTTAAATCCAAGCAAAATACCCAGTGCAGACATGCTAGATGAAGGCAGATGGCTGGTGATAAAATCACGAAAATTACTGATCTGGGGCACTAACCAGTCTATAAAAGAATCATAACGTAATTCTAAGATATTCCAATCAATAGTAATAAATTCAACATATTGGAGACCAAATAATGCTAATAATAATAGTCCCATTATAAGAAATACTATTTTAGTCGCCACTTTCAATGCATAGCCAATACAAACACCTACTATAAAACTAAAGCCCACCTTTTTTAAGAGCAACAACCAATCTTCTTGATTCGTTCCTAAAAAGTTGCTGGGATCACCGATTTCTGCCAAGGGAGAAAGTATCGCTATGCTTGGGAAAAGCATAGTGCACAATCCAATAACGACCACAAATAGAGGTTTTCTCATCAAATTTTTCCTTTTTTATAAAAATGATGCAATACAATATCAGAACATCATGCATATTGAATATATAAATGTCAAGATCTGTTTGAATTAATTGATAATTCACTTGTGATTAAACGTGTTAAACTATAATAGTCTTATTATTATTGTTGTTATTTTTTAGGAGTATTTTCAATAATGTTTAAACCTAGCCTTTTTCAATGGCGATGGACGTTTGCACTGTTTATTTTGGCCCCCTTGGCATATGCCAGTGGTGGGGGTGCGACCACAATTGATTTTTTATGGATTGCTGTTCTCTTATTATTGGCAAAATTTTCCAGTTTGATTGAAAAATGGGGACAACCCGCTGTGCTAGGTGAGTTGCTTGTCGGGGTATTGTTAGGAAACCTTGTCCTTTTGGGTGTTTTAGTATTTGAACCTGTTAAGCATGATGAGATTATTAAATTTCTGGCTGAATTGGGTGTGGTCATTTTATTATTTCAAATTGGTTTAGAATCCAATATTGATGAAATGCGTAAAGTAGGTGTTCGGGCATTTATGGTCGCTGTGGTAGGTGTGGTCGCGCCATTTGGGTTAGGGTATTGGGTAGGTGGGTTGCTAATGCCTGAACTTAGCACGAATGCATTGTTATTTTTGGGTGCTACCCTTACCGCTACATCAGTGGGCATTACAGGTCGGGTATTCCGTGATTTAGGAAAATTGCAAACAAAAGAAGCACAAATTGTTTTAGGGGCTGCTGTTATTGATGATGTCATGGGGTTAATTATTTTAGCTGTAGTGACAGCAATTGTGATGGCACCCCCTGGAAGTGGTGGCATCAGCATTGGTGCAATCAGTCAAATCAGCTTGATAGCTGTTGCATTTCTTGCAGGTGCCTTATTTTTAGGACAATGGATAGCACCCCTCATAGGGAAATTCTTGTCAAAAATTCATACTGGCGTCGGTATGAAATTCACCATTGCCATCAGTTTTTGTTTAATCTTTTCTTATCTTGCACATCTTGCAGGACTTGCACCTATTATCGGTGCTTTTGCTGCTGGTTTAATGCTTGAAACTGTTCATTTTAAATCATTCTCTGATCCCACGATTAATCAAGAAATAAAAGTAGCAGTAGCTGAGGCAAATCTGAAAACCCGAACGAAAGTTGACCATGTTTTAGAGCAGCACAGTGAACGTCATTTAGATAATTTAATGGCACCTTTGGGACATTTTTTAGTGCCTATATTTTTCGTTGTCACAGGCATGCAGGTTGATTTAACAACATTAAGTGATCCTAAAGTAGTAGGCATCGCTTTAGCCATTACTGCGGTTGCATTCATTGGTAAAATCGTGGCAGGCATCGTGGCAGGTCCGGGTGTTAATAAATATATTGTAGGTTGGGGTATGGCACCACGGGGCGAAGTAGGTCTTATTTTTGCGATGATAGGAAAAGGTCTTGGCGTCATGTCTGAAGAGTTGTTTTCAATCATTATTATTATGGTGATTTTGACCACACTATTGACACCGCCTATATTAAATTATTTATTACGTCAGCAGAAAGCTGCATAAATGTTGTGATTGAGAAACCAGGTTTTATACACTGGTTTCCACTACAACACTTTCAAACGTCATGGTCTCCAAATTCCCCAAAATATAAGTCGCTGGCATTCCCCCTACCCCGCCTACTGTTCCTGGATTACATAATACTGTTTGTGTGCCTTTGATATTGCTGAGATGTTCAATAGACAGCGTATGATTATGCCCACAACAAACCAGATCATAGTCACCTGTCGCAGCCATCCCATAAGCATAATGAGGATAGTGTACTAAAAAAATCCGTTTATCACATAACACCAAGCTTGCATCTTGACCATAATAATGAATCAGACTATCATTAGTATGAGAAAGTTTGGATAGCATATAAAGATCCCCTGTGTTATTACCATGAATGGCATGTACAGGTAAGCCATATTTTTGTAATTTTCGTAATGCACGGGGTGATACAATATCACCGCAATGTAAAATTGCCACAGCACTGCGTTGTTTTGCATCGGCAACGGCAGCACATAGTAACGCAATATTATCGTGACTGTCTGAAAGAATGCAAATGTTCATTTATAATGATAACCTGGAAAACTGAATCATGAAAATACTCCTCAATCTTTGTTTGTATACATTATTGATCTCTTTGTCAGCCTGTCAAACTTTTCCTTCCTATTTTACAAAGAATGATCATTCTAAAAAACCCGTAAATTCTATACCTGCTACACCAAATGATGCTGCTATTAAACTTAATGGAGAGACAAAATTGGATGATGTTCTTCCCAAACAGGAAAAACGAGTTGCGCTCATCGTTGGTAATGCTAATTATACATTTGCACCCTTAAATAATCCAATTAATGATGCTGAAGATCTGTCAAATGCTTTAAATATTTTAGGTTTTAAAGTAATAAAGCTGCACGATGCCAGTTGGGAAGAAATGGATAATGGACTTGAACAATTTAAACAGGAACTGGGCCCCAACACAGTGGGACTATTTTTCTTTTCTGGACATGGTGTACAATTTGATGGAAATAATTACCTTTTACCTACTGATTTAAAAGAACTGTCCGCCCGTTATGTCAAACATCGTTCTCTCACAGCAAGTTATGTGTTAACTGCCATGGAATCGGCTCATAATACGATGAATATTATTGTGTTGGATGCGTGTCGTGATAATCCCTTTAAAGGGGGCACCAGAGGTTTAACGAAAGGATTGAGCCGTTTACAACATGTACCCAATGGTACATTGATTGCTTATGCGACGTCACCGGGCGATGTTGCTGCAGACGGAAGAGGACGTAATAGTCCTTATACTAAAAATATTTTAAAATTTATTCATGAACCTGGTTTACCCATTGAACTCATGTTTAAAAAAGTACGTAATTCTGTACTCACTGAAACCAGTGGAGAACAAACACCTTGGGAATCTTCTTCAATACGAGATAACTTTTTTTTCGCGGGTGAAAATAAGACCCGTACCAGTAAAGAACCTGTTCCAACAAAACTTAAGGCTGAAATAGAACGTTTAAAGGAAGAAAATAAGCGTTTAATGAATTTAGCACAATTAGCTGTTCAAAGAGTAGATACACTCAAAGGTCAATTGGCAACTGCTCAAAAAAAATCATCTAAAACCACAAGTGCTGCAAGCGATAAAAAAGTATTTCGTAACGATTTAAAAAGTGGCAGTGTGGGTCCAGAAATGGTTTGGATACCTGCTGGAAAGTTTAAGATGGGTGATATTCAAAACAATGGAGGTTCTGATGAATTACCTGTCCACATTGTATCTATCACAAAGTTTGCTATGGGACGTTACGAGGTCACATTTGAAGAATATGACTATTTTGTTAAAGCCACTGGTAGAAGTAAACCCAGTGATAACGATTGGGGACGGGGTAATCAGCCCGTGATTAATGTTTCTTGGGAAGACAGTATGGCATACGTAAAATGGTTAAGTGCAGAAACAGGAAAACAATATCGCTTACCTACAGAGGCTGAATGGGAATATTCAGCACGTGCGGGTACTTCAAGTGAATATTGGTGGAGTGATACATGGGCTACTAAATCGAATTGTAATAGGGAGTTTAATCGAACCACTCCAGTAGATTCATTTGAACCAAACCCTTTTGGTTTATTTGATATTTTGGGTAATGTGTATGAATGGATTGCTGATCCTTGGCATAAAAATTATAAGGATGCCCCTTCTAAGGGACAAAATTGGACAGGCAATTCTGAACAACGCTTATTACGGGGGGGGGCATGGTCAAGTAGTGCAGCTTATTGTCGCGTTGCCAATCGTAATAAATTTGTTGCAACAGAAAAGGGTATGAGCGTTGGATTTCGTGTTGCTTTAAGTCAGTAAACGTTTTGAAACCAGGTTGTCATCAGAAACCTGGTTTTTTTTAATCACATCCCCAATTTTTTTTCTAAAAAGTGAATATTGGTACCCCCAGCTTGAAAAGTTGAATCTCTGAGTAATGTTTTATGTAAAGGCACATTCGTTTTAATACCATCTATAATAATTTCATCTAAAGCCATTTTCATGCGTGCCATTGCAGATTCACGATTATTACTATGTGTAATGAGTTTACCAATCATAGAATCATAATAGGGCGGAACGCGATATCCACTATAAACATGCGTATCCACACGAACCCCTGCGCCACCAGGTGCATGATAACGAGAAATCAAGCCAGGTGAAGGCATAAAATTATCTGGATCTTCGGCATTGATACGACATTCCATCGCATGCCCTTGAATTTTAACATCTTTTTGTTTATAACTCAATTTTTCACCCGCTGCAATTTGTAATTGCTCACGTACAATGTCTATTCCTGTAATTAATTCTGTTACGGGATGTTCGACTTGTAAGCGCGTATTCATTTCAATAAAATAAAATTTATCATCTTCATATAAAAATTCAAAGGTACCTGCTCCCCTATAGCCTATTTCTCGACAGGCTTGAGCACAGCGTTCCCCTATTTTTTTACGTAGTATTTTAGATAAACCCGGTGCGGGTGCTTCTTCTATCATCTTTTGATGACGACGTTGCATAGAACAATCGCGTTCGCCTAAATGAATAGCATTACCATGCTCATCCGCTAATACTTGAAATTCTATATGACGTGGATTTTCAAGAAATTTTTCCATGTATACTTGTTCATTACCAAAAGCTGCTCCTGCTTCTGCTTGGGTTAAGGAAATAGCATTATGTAAGGCAGCTTCGCTACGTACAACGCGCATTCCCCGTCCTCCTCCTCCCCCTGCCGCTTTAATAATGACAGGATATCCAATATCACGTGCTATTTGTAAATTTTTATCTATATCATCATCAAGAACACCATCTGAACCAGGAACACAGGGAACACCTGATTTTTTCATACTGGCAATGGCTGATACCTTATCTCCCATAATACGAATCGTTTCGGGACGGGGTCCAATAAAAATAAACCCACTTTTTTCAACTTGTTCTGCAAAATCTGCATTTTCTGACAAAAAACCATAGCCAGGATGGATAGCGACAGCATCGGTGACTTCAGCAGCACTGATCACAGCTGGAATATTTAAATAACTATCCACAGAGGCTGGGGGTCCAATGCACACAGATTCATCTGCCAGTCGTACATGCTTAAGTTCACGATCTGCAGAAGAATGCACCGCTACAGTGCTGATACCCATTTCTCGACAAGCTCTCAGAATGCGTAGTGCAATCTCGCCTCTGTTGGCAATAACAATTTTAGATAGCATGCACTTAACCTCTTATTCAGTTATTCAATCACAAATAACGGTTCATCATATTCAACTGGGGCACCGTTTTCGACCAAAATTTTGGTAATTGTGCCTGCTTTATCAGCCGTAATTTGATTAAGAATTTTCATGGCTTCAATGATACATAAGGTATCCCCTTCATTGAGCATTTGTCCTTTTTCAACAAAATGTGGCGTAGTGGGAGAGGCAGAACGGTAAAATGTACCTACCATCGGGGATTTTATGACATGTCCAGTGTGTTGTTCAATGGGTTCTACATTATTTTCGGGTGCTACAGAAGGTAGCGGAACCATTGTTGGGGCAGCGGCTTGCATCACCACGGGTGCAGCACGACTGATACGTACAGATTCTTCACCTTCGTGAATTTCAATTTCTGATATTCCAGATACTTCAATCAGTTCTATGAGTTTCTTGATTTTACGAATATCCATAAACCTACCTCGAAGTCGATAAAATAGAGAGTGCTGCTTGCAAAGCTAAATTATAACCTTGCGCTCCAAGTCCGCTAATAACACCTACGGCAATATCCGAAAAATAAGAATGCTGCCTAAAATCTTCACGGGCATGCACATTGGATAAATGGATTTCGATAAACGGAATAGCAACGGCTAACAAGGCATCGCGCAAAGCGACACTGGTATGCGTGAAAGCTGCGGGATTCATAATAATAAAATGTGTCTCATTATGACGTGCAGCATGAATTTGTTCTATTAAATGGTGTTCGGCATTACTTTGAAAATAAGACAATTGATGACCTGCATCGTGTGCAATGTTGACAAGTTGTTGATTAATACTTGCTAAAGTTATTTGCCCATAATGTGTCGGTTCACGTTCTCCTAATAAATTCAAATTCGGACCATGTAGCACCAATATATTAAACATTTTGACTCATATTTTGTTGTTTAGTGACTATTTAGAGTACATACTATATCATAAGTTTGGGTCAAAATGATGGATTATTCACGTGCTATCGCACGGTGTCCTATATCTGTACGATAATATAAATGTTCCCAATGAATGTGTTTAACCAAAGCATATGCATTAGATTGCGCTTCTTGCACACTGTTTCCTAAGGCACATGCACATAATACACGTCCCCCTGCGGTGAGAATATTCTGATTATTCTCACGTGTGCCTGCATGAAAGATTTTTCCTTCTAATTGAGCTACTTTTGATAATCCGTCAATGACTAATCCTGTTGCATATTGAGCTGGATAACCCCCAGATGCTAATACCACTCCCAAAGCAGTACGTGAATCCCATTCTACTGTGATGTCTTGTAAACGTTTTTCCAAAGTTGCCAGACAGAGTTCAACTAAGTCAGAACGTAAACGCAATAAAATGGGTTGCGTTTCAGGATCACCCAAACGGCAATTATATTCTAAGACTTTAGGATTGCCTTCAGCATCAATCATCACACCAGCATATAAAAAACCAGTATAGGGATATCCTTCTGTGATCATACCCTGTACAGTCGGTTTTATAATTTCGTGCATAATTTTTTCGTGCATATCGGACGTGATGACAGGTGCTGGGGAATAAGCACCCATTCCGCCAGTATTAGGTCCGTTATCTCCATTATCACGCGCTTTATGATCTTGAGAAGTGGCTAAAGGTAGAATGTGTTCTCCATCTACCATGCAAATAAAGCTTGCTTCTTCACCTTCTAAAAATTCTTCAATTACCACACGATGTCCCGCTTCTCCAAAGACATTGCCTGCTAACATGTCTTGTACGGCTTGAATGGCCTCTGTTTGAGTGTGTGCGATGATGACGCCTTTACCCGCTGCTAAGCCATCTGCTTTGATCACAATCGGGACATTCATTTGATGAATATAGGCGATAGCTTGTGTGATATCAGTAAAGTTGGCATATTGAGCCGTCGGAATATTGTGACGATCGAGAAAATCTTTAGTAAAAGCCTTAGAACCTTCAAGTTGCGCAGCTGCTTTTGTAGGACCAAAACAGCGTAATCCTAATTGTTGAAATTCATCTACAATGCCCTTAACAAGGGGTTGTTCGGGTCCAATAATGGTTAAATCAACTGCATTTTGTTGTGCAAAATTGATCAGGGCGGTGATGTCATCTGCTTTAATAGGGATATTTTCTATTTTTGTTTCTTGTGCAGTGCCTGCATTTCCTGGAGCAACAAAGACTTTGGTCACTTGTGGAGATTGTGCTGTTTTCCAAGCGAGCGCATGTTCACGTCCACCGCTACCAACGATTAAGATTTTCATTATATTTGTAAATTGAGGGTTAACAATCCCCAAACTGGGGATTGTATGTAAATACTATTCAGCTGAATTTGTTTCTAATTTTAGGAGTTTTTGCTCAAATCTTGTCATGTGATCTTGTAATTGAGTCAATTGTGTTTTAAATTCTTTGACTTTTGCATCTTGTAAGGAGATGATCAGTGTAATATCATCTGTCAAACCTGTGTCAACTGTAGAATATTTAAGTGCTTGTTGTTCCAATTGCTTTTGATATTCTTGCGTAGATACTGAGATCTCTGTTTTCAAAGTCGCAACCTTGGTCAGTAATGTGTTGAACAGACTCTGCATATTTTTCGTCTCTTTATCCAAAGATAATAGCACTATATTATCTTGATGAGCCGTTTCTTCTCTATTAATGCGTTGCTGTTCAATTTTTTCTATCAAAGCAAGTAATTCAGCATTAAGTTCTTTAAGCTTATCATCTTGAGCAGACGCGAGTATGACAAAAGTTTGCTCTAATTGAGTAGATTGTTCATGAAGTCCTTTAATAGAAGCGGTGGTTTCTTTGAAAACAGTATGTAATTGTGCTGTTAATTCACTAATCTTGCGATTTTGTTCATTTACCCATAGCATGATTTCATCTTTCAAGCTCATTTCAGGTTTGCTGGCTTGTTGTATCAGACGTTGGGCGGATACAAGGGTATTTTCAGTCACATTTTTTAATTGACCAATTAACCCTTTAAAATTTCCATCACCCATTTTATCTGCTTTTAACGCCACTTCTAATTCATTGATCTTAGCATTTTGTGCTTGAACCAATTGTTCTAATTGCGTTGTTCGTGTTTGAAGTGCATAAATAGTATTATTATTTAATAGACTGATCACGGTTGCTAAAATACTACAAAAAACAGTCAAGCCAATAATACCGATGACTGCGATCTGATCATTTTGCGTCTCATTTTCCATAAAAATTTCCTTGAAGTGTGTCGCGTTAAATTAATGTTTAAAATGGCGCATGCTTGTAAACACCATAGCCATGCCATGTTCATCAGCTGCTGCAATCACTTCTTGATCACGTATTGATCCACCGGGTTGAATCACCGCCTGAATCCCTACTTTAGCAGCTGCATCAATCCCATCTCTAAACGGGAAAAATGCATCAGAAGTCATCACAGAATCTTGAACTTCTAGTTTTTCGTCTGCTGCTTTGATAGCAGCAATTTTTGCACTGTAAACACGGCTCATTTGTCCCGCACCGACACCAATAGTCATGCCATCTTTACAGTAAATAATGGCATTAGATTTTACAAATTTAATGATTTTCCACGCAAACAGTAAATCCTGTAATTCTTTTTGGGTAGGCTGACGTTGGGTGACTATTTTTAAGTCTGCTACAGAAACCACTCCTAAATCACGTTCTTGTACTAACAATCCTCCATTGACGCGTTTAAAATCTAAGGCAGGTGATCGTTGTGCATCCCATTGTCCAGATGTTAAAACACGTACATTGGGTTTGGTGTTTAAAATTGGTTTGGCGTCTTCGCTCACATCAGGGGCAATAATGACTTCAACAAATTGACGTTCAATAATGGCTTGTGCTGTTTGAGCATCTAGGATACGATTAAATGCAATAATACCGCCAAAAGCAGAGGTAGGATCTGTTTTAAAAGCACGATTGTAGGCGGTAAAAATATTTTTCCCAATCGCAACGCCACAAGGATTGGCATGTTTGACAATGACACACGCTGCTTCTTGAAAGGATTTTACACATTCTAAAGCAGCATCTGTATCAGCAACATTGTTATAAGATAATGCTTTACCTTGTAATTGTGTCGCAGTGGCTATACAGGCTTCTTTAGGCGTTGTTTCGCGATAAAATGCAGCTTTTTGATGGGGATTTTCCCCATAACGCATGGTTTGCACGTGTTGATATTGCAACGTGAGATGAGCGGGGAAATCTTCATGTCCTAAATATTCAGCAATTGCATTATCATAATGGGAGGTATGTGCAAACACTTTACGTGCTAAATTAAAACGTGTGGTTTGGGTCACGTCACCGGCTGCCATTTCTTTTAAGACTAACGCATAATCTTTTATATCAACCACTACGGTCACAGAGGCATAATTTTTAGCCGCAGATCGTAACATGGCAGGACCTCCAATATCGATATTCTCGATAGCAGTGGCTAAATCACAATTAGGATTCGCAATCGTTTGTTCAAACGGGTATAAATTGACCACCAGTAAATCAATAGGTGCAATGGCATGTTCTGCCATCACATTGTCATCAATACCGCGTCGCCCTAATAATCCACCATGTATTTTAGGGTGCAATGTTTTGACGCGCCCGCCCATCATTTCTGGAAATCCCGTATGATGAGAGACTTCTGTCACCGAAATCCCATTATCTGCAAGTAATTTTGCGGTGCCCCCTGTAGATAAAATCTCTACACCTTGTTTGCTTAAGGCTTGTGCAAACGCCACAATACCTGATTTATCAGAAACGCTAATGAGGGCACGTTGAATATTTGACATGCTTTTTCCTTTCCTTTATGAGTGCAAAATATGGGTCACAGTATCTAATTCTGTGGTTGTTTCTTCTAATAATTTCCAAATTTTTTCTTGCGTTTCAAAATCTGTTGTCACCGTCTCATCTTGTACGCAAGATAAATCTAATCTATCATCCTGTTCTGTCAAAGTGTGACGATTAACACAATGCCAACGTTTATTAGGATGACGAGGTATTTCTCCCAAAGGATCATCACCATAAAGCATTTCAAATTCCCTCAAATGTTGTCGTGTCAGTGTTCGTTTCTTTCCAAAAGTAGGATAGCAAGTTCTTAAATCATACACCCAAACCCTTTGTGTTGTTTCTGCAGGTGTTTTGCTTTTTGTAAAAAATAGCAGATGTGCTTGTCCATTATATGGATAAAAAATGCCATTGGGTAATCGTAACACGGTATGTACCACACACTTATTAAGAAATACTTCACGTAAGTGTTGTGCAGGTCCCATCGCCTTTAATATATTATCAGGTAAGACTACCGCTGCACGTCCGCCCGGTTTTAAAGTATTATAAATATATTGTAATAACGCTAATGACGCATCATAGTGATCTTCTTCATTTTTTGCATTGTTGATAAAGACAAGTATACTTAATATCACGTCTACAGTGGGAGAACTCTTTTGATCTAATAATAAACTATCTTTCCAACGCACTGGAACATATTGAGAATGTGTTATATCATGTAAAAAACAGTTCATCAATGCCAAACGTTGGCGTATTAAATCGGTTTCTAGTGCAATAATATTCTGTTTTTTTTTAAGAAGGCTATCATTAATGACATTGATATATTGATCTGCTGCAACCACAATACTCCCAATACCTGCCATAGGATCTTGAATCACTTCTCCCATGTGGGGTTGTGTTAATACGATCATCAAATCGACTAAGGCACGGGGGGCTATATGTAAACGATTATTATTCTCATGTGCACAGTATTCCAATAGCAATTCAAATACTTCTCCTAATTCATAGTTCGATATTGTATCGACAATGCTTAATATGATAATGATATATGCTAATTGTTCAGGTTTTTTTAAAGAAGTCTCGGCATAAGCATATATCCCCGCAATATGAGGATCATCATTGCATTCCATTTCGTCTAACAGTTCTAAATAATAATAATATTGTTCTGTCCCTTCTTTTTGGATTAAGGATTCCCAGCTTAAATGTGGCGGAAGTTGCGTTGTTATTTTTAAACATAATAACCACATCAATTCTGTTAAGTAGGTTTGTGAAGATAAACCATCTTGACGAAATCTTTTAGCAGGTGCCCACAGTTGTTGCGCAATATGAGTAATTGTATTCATTGGAGGTAATTTGACATGTTCATGAATTCAGGTAAAATATTCTAAACTAAAATCCTAAGGAACTACTATGCAAACAGCAAAAATAGCAGAATATAACACCTTATTTTATACTAGATAATCTTAAAAATGAATGACTTCAGGAGTGAATATGGTTGACAAGCAACAGATTGAGAGTGCTATTAAAGAATATATAGATCCCTACTTACAAAAAGATTTGGTCTCTACTCACATTGTCAAAAATATTCTTATTAAAGATGATGCAGTGACTGTCGAATTGACTTTTGGTTATCCAACACAAGGATATGATGATACCTGTCGTGCCAAACTCACTGCATTAATCAGTGCCTTAGAGGGTGTGAGTGCTGTCACTATTAATATTAATCCCTATAAAATCATTGCCCATTCTGTACAGAAAGGGGTTGATCCGATTAAGGGTGTAAAAAACATCATTGCTGTTGCTTCTGGCAAAGGCGGTGTAGGAAAATCTACGACTGCCACCAATCTTGCCTTGGCGCTGATTGCTAACGGTGCTAAGGTAGGGATACTTGATGCGGATATTTATGGACCCAGTCAACCTCACATGCTGGGTATTAAGCAACAACCCGAATCTAAAGACGGTAAAATGCTTGAGCCTGTTGTTAAATATGACATACAATCCATGTCTATTGGTTATTTGATAGAAGAGGAAACGCCTATGATTTGGCGTGGACCCATGGTTACACAGGCTTTAGAGCAATTATTAAAAGATACACGTTGGCATGATCTAGATTATTTAATCATTGATCTACCCCCTGGCACTGGCGATACACAATTGACTTTGGCACAAAAAATTCCTGTGAGTGGTGCAGTTATCATCACAACACCGCAGGATATTGCCTTGATAGATGCTCGTAAAGGCTTAAAAATGTTTGAAAAAGTCAATGTACCTGTTTTGGGTGTGATAGAAAATATGAGTATTCATATTTGTAGCAAATGTGGTCATGAAGAACATATCTTTGGTCAAGGCGGTGGTATACGCATGGCACAAGCAGCAGATGTTGATTTTCTGGGTTCATTACCTTTAGATATTAGTATTCGTAAGAATAGTGATAGTGGTACTCCCAGTGTTGTGGCTGATCCAGAAGGGCGTATTGCAGAAATATATAGAGAAATTGCCAGACGCGTTTCTGCTAAATTGTCTTTACAAGCCAAAGATTATAGCACTAAATTTCCAACGATTAAGGTTGTCAATACCTGATATAAATCTTGTACGTGGGAACGAGAAAAGTACTTTATGTAATATGCTTTCCTCGTTCTGCTTAAGAAAAAATAGAGCGCTTATTTACAAAAAATGGAACAATTCGTTAATATTCATATAGAAAAATTACCAGAGGGTGTTTTTTTAGCAACATCAGATGAAATACAAGGTTTAGTAGCACAAGGACGTACGCTTGCTGAAACTTTGGAAATTGCACGTGATGTTGCTAGGAAATTAATTGAAGCACGCACAGAACGAGCAAATACATTATCATTGAAAAAAGTACCCAATGTATTTGACTATCCATTAATTGTAGGGTACTAAATAATGGGAAGATTAGCAGGATTTTGTTATAGGGAAATTATTAAACGATTGAAGATATTTGGCTTTAGATTTGATCGACAAGCATCTGGTAGTCATGAAATTTGGTTTAATTCTAAAACTGGATGTTATACCACTATTGCTAATCATCCTGGTGATATGCCGGAAGGTACCTTACGTGCTATTTTAAAACAAGCTGATATTAGTGTTAATGAATTTTTAAATGCTTAAATTCGATGTTCTGAATTCTATGATAACTCCCCCCATTCCTAAAATTGCTTTTATTTCACTGGGTTGCCCTAAAGCCACCGTGGATTCAGAGCGTATTCTTACCCAATTACGTACTGAAGGGTATGTGATTACGCCTCATTATCAAGAAGCACAGTTGGTTGTGGTTAATACGTGTGGATTTATTAATGAGGCAGTAGAGGAATCCTTAGAAGCCATTGGTGAGGCTTTGGCAGAAAATGGTAAAGTCATTGTCACAGGTTGTTTAGGTGTACGTGGTGATTTGATCAAAAAATCCCATCCAGCGGTGTTAGCGGTGATAGGACCCAATGCGTTAGAAAAAGCAATGGCAGCCATTCATACCGAGTTACCGCCCAAACATGATCCTCATACTGATTTAGTCCCCCCAGGTGGTATCAAACTCACACCACGTCATTATGCGTATTTAAAAATTTCTGAAGGCTGTAACCAAAGCTGTAGTTTTTGTATTATTCCAAGTATGCGCGGTCGTTTAGTCAGTCGTCCTATTGGAGATATTTTAACAGAAGCAGAACATCTGGTTGAAGCAGGTGTCCAAGAATTGTTGATAGTGTCTCAAGATACTGCTGCTTATGGCATTGATACAAAATATCGCCTAGATTTTTGGCAGGGACGTCCCATTAAAACCCGTATTATTGAACTGGCTCGGCATTTAGGCAGTTTAGGGGTATGGGTGCGTTTGCATTATGTTTATCCATATCCACATGTAGATCAATTAGTTGAATTAATGCAAGAGGGTTTTATATTACCCTATTTGGATGTCCCCTTACAACATGGTCATTCAAGAATTTTAAAAGCCATGCGTCGCCCTGCTGACAGTGAAAATATGCTACATCGGATTGCACATTGGCGTCACATTTGTCCCGATATTACCTTACGCAGTACCTTTATCGTGGGATTTCCAGGTGAAACAGAACAAGAATTTGAACAATTATTAGAATTTATTCAAGAATCTCGTTTAGATCGCGTTGGTGCTTTTGCCTATTCACCCGTAGAAGGTGCACCTGCTAATAATTTACCTGATGCTATTCCTGAAGAATTAAAAGAAGAACGTTTAGCACGTTTTATGGCAACACAAAGTATCATTAGTGCCGAAAAATTACAAAAACGCATAGGGAAAACAGTGAGAGTATTGGTAGATGAATGTACACAAGAAGCGGTGTATGCACGAAGTATGGCAGAAACACCTGAGATAGATGGCAGGGTAGTGATTGAATCTAATCAAAAATTAGATGTAAAGCCAGGGGATTTTTTAGATGTGCGTATTACTGGGGCGGATGAACATGATTTGTATGTATAATTTTTGTATCAGGGTTAATGAGTTTCAAGCCAAGTATGGAGAGACTAAACACTTTATCACGAGAAACCAATATTAGTTGATATTCTATTGCAGTAGCAGCAATGAGCGCATCAGGCAATTTGAGGCGTTTTGTCATACGACGTAATTGAATGACACGTTTTACCACAATTTCATCACATGGCAAAATTTCTACTAATGATAAAAATTGATCAATTGTCTCTTCTTCCTCAGAAGTAATATCAGGATAGCCCAATAATTCCATACGAGTAATTTCACTAACAAATTTGTTTTTATCCTTCAACTTTATGTTGAAAATTGTTGTAATTTTATCTTCTCCTTTGAGAAAATCAAGTACAGCATTAGTATCTAACAAGAAATTATCCATTCCATTCTTCTCTCATTTTCCTTTGTAGCATGACAGAATCACCATTAAAATTGAGTGAATTTTTGAGTGTACCTGATAATTTAAACAATGCTTCATCTTTAGAAATAGGTGAAACCTCTAATGTAGGATGAATAACTAATACCACTTTAGCTTTTCCTGTAGGAATACTACGTGGTAATGTAAATTTAATTTGATGATTTTTCGGAATATCTAAAGTTCTAACAATTGTTTCCATAATTAAAATAAGAGTATTTTGTTGATGTGGGGCATAATAGCATGATTTGTATATTATATTTATAATCATATCCATTTTTCATGTTTTAAAATCGAATATGTATTTATAACCGTTATCATTCGACTACGTCTAAAAAATCTTGAATTGTAACGGTTTGTTTTATCATATAATATGTGTTCTATTGAAACCTTTTAAAAGGAAAATGATGAATAACAAATGCTTATTTATAATTATAAGTGCTATTTTTTTAGTAAATAGTGTGAAGATATATGCTTCTGGGTGTGAAGCATCATACAATTTTGATACTGGTATGGTTAATATACCATGTCTTAAGGCGGGAAGTGCTCTATTTGATATCAATATGAATCAAATGGGTAATTTAGATTTGCGGGCTTCTGAGATAACCGAACGCAATTTGAATGATGCTAACATTGTAGAAATATAGATTTTGTTAGAACCATTTCCTATCGTATTGGCTTTTATCTCATTATCTAATGGGTGTAAATCGGTATATCCAGTAATCACCCAACGGATAGAAGGTCA